>JBGPBG010000153.1:0-2524 GCA_041481105.1 Candidatus Aenigmatarchaeota archaeon | reverse complement strand
GATGCCGAACAGCTCTTCTATATGAAGACCCGCGGATTTACCGATGCTGCAGCAAAAAATCTTCTTATTTATGGATTTTGTGAGCAGGTGATTGAAAAAATTCCTCTTTCAGTTCGTCGTCCGGGATCACGATTTTTTCCGAGATTCTGATCATAAGTGTTGGTGATTATTCGGGGTCAAGGTCTTCCTCCAGATTTTTCCCGAGAAGAGCAGGAAGGAGATGAGGGAGATAATAAGGTACGGAGCAAAAGTGGCCCCGGATTTTTACAAATACATAAAGGTCAATCCCGGGGTTATTTACACCCTGGAGAAGCTGAAGAAACAGGGTCTCAGGATGGGGATTGTCACGAGCAGGAAGAACATGAGGATTCTGAGCTATTTCTCCCTTGACAAGTACTTCAAGACAAAGATAGGCTATCTGGATGTGAAGAGCCACAAGCCCTTCCCGGAGCCCATAATCCTTGCTCTGAAAAAAACGGGGGCGAAGCCCGAAGAGGCGGTTTATGTGGGCGACCTGCTTTCGGACTTCCAGGCGGCCAACAAGGCAGGAGTGAAGGTGATAATGTACAGGAATCCCAAGGTCAGGGGAGACTATAACATAAGGGACTTCAGGAAGATCCTGCAGATAGTGGAAGGCCTGAACTCAAAAGCAGTTGTATTCTGAAAGACTTGAAGGGAAATTAACCTTAAATAACTTATTTTCAACCTATTGTCATGGGTACAAAAATATTCAGATCAGCAATAGCAGAAAAAGATAATTTCGCGGTTGCTGTCCCAACTGAAACAGACTCCATGATGATAATCCAGACATACCCGACCCGCGAAGCCTTGGAAGGCGGATATAATTTATGGAAAAATTGCGCTTCCCAGAGAAAACTTACAACACCCTATCCTATTGAAAGGGGCGAAGATGGCTGGCATATTATGGAAGAATATCTGAACCAATAGCTCACTCCTCAACCATCTTAAACGTACAGTCACCCTTGCACTTGTTTATCTCCCTCGTGATGGATTCGGCGGCCCTGGAGATTTTTGTCTCAATCTCCTTGTAGTTCTTGCCCCTCGCGATTATCATGTATTTGGGCGCGGATATGTACTTGACCTCTATGCCATTCTCCTTGACCGCCTTGGAGAGGGTGTCCCTGATTATCTCGATCCCGTTGGATGCATAGCACATGAGATTGAGCTCGGCCTTGAGCTCGTAGGTCTTGTCAGAATAGGCCTTCTTGACTATCTCCAGGATCGGCTGGAGCCACTCTGAAGGGACGCCCTTCGCCTTGAACAGGTCGGGATTCTTCCATGCTATCTCGAACGCCTTGGAAAGCGAGCCGAACTGGTCCTGGAGCTTGAATCCGACTTCCCGGAAGGCCTGCTCCGGGGTCTTGCTGATGGACTTCGCCACCATCTCAAGGAGCTTCTCAGCTTTGTTCTCCCTCTTGAACTCATTCATCTTGCTGCTGGCCTCTTCCTGCCTGACCCGCTTTATCGAGAGGGAAACATAGTCCCTGTCCACCCCTATGACCCTGCACACCACATACTGGTTCTCCTTTACGAACTCGCGAATGTCGCGTACCCACCTGGCCGCGACCTCGGAGACGTGTATCATGCCAGTCCTGTCATACTCCACAAGCTCGGCAAACGCGGAATTCGGGTTTATCCTGGTTATCCTGCACACAACAAGCTCCCCTTCCCTCGGGCTATAATCCTTTTTCATACAAGCTCCTGACAATAGCCATATTATAATGTAACATATTATATGCTTTTAGCGGACTGGAGGCATCGTTTTTGGAGTCCTTGTTGTTTGATTTATATGTTTTATATAAATAATGCAAATATGTCTGCAAACTTTAGAACACCCTATGGGAAGGAATATGATAGCAGGTGGCGTTACGCCTGTGATATACATAAAGAAGTGACCCAAAGGTATTTCGATAAGGGACAATATATAACAGGCAAAATAGCTGATATTGGCGCTCCTTTTTTCACTCTATGTGCTGCTTATCCACTGACATTTGTTGCGCACCGAAAACTTGAAAGAATCCAAACCTAAAAATCAGCTACTCCTGTTCCTTCTCTTCCTTCTCGTGCTTTGCGGGTCTTTCCTTCTCCTGCTGGCCAAGAATCTTCACATTGAATCTAGCCTTCCCTCCTGTAGGCTCTGCCAGAATCTCCCCGCACACAAGGCACTTGACTTTTGAGGCCGCCTTCACGAAAACCATCTGCTCGTTCTTGCACTTCTCGCACTTCACTTTCACGAATTTTGAGGTCATGCTAATGCTCCTTGCTCTTTTAAATAGAATTTCGGGTTTTTGCCAATGGCGGCAATGTCAGACTCTATCATTTTAAGTATCATCATCGGGTCTGTGGATTTTTTCCTGTACTTTTTCAGAAGAGGCTTCTTGGCCATGTGGGAAAAAATTTCCAGCTCATCCGCCTCTCCCGAAAGTATTTCATTTTCGGGAATGCATTTACTTGCCAAATAGAAAAGACTTCTTAGCCTGACATTATCCACATTCATGGATTT
>JBGPBG010000152.1:0-2534 GCA_041481105.1 Candidatus Aenigmatarchaeota archaeon | reverse complement strand
TATGTGAATATTCTTCCCCACTGGCCGCTTTGGGGGCTGACCGTCACATTGCCCCATTGGGGAGGCGTATTATTCAGATAGACCCAATCCTGCCAAACTGTTGAATTTGAATAATAGAAATTTTTGGTTGAGTTGACCCTTATGTCCCACCAGCCACCCATGTGCAAAGTGGTATCCCAAGAATAGTTGTACCATCCCGTGCCTTCATTGCTTGCGGTATAGGATTCCCAGTTATTTGTGGGTGAACTGAAGCTAAGGCTCTCTGATGAATCATTAATCGCTTCATTGCAATCCCCAGTAACATTGAACCTGACAAATAATGGATTCCCTACGAGTGTATTGTTCCCGTAAAGCGGAACCTGAAGGTAGTTCTTCAACTGGCCTGTTATGCTCATATTTGTGTTTGTTGAATTACCATCTTCGTAACAAGTATCATTGAAAACACCGCCCTTCCAGTCATGAAGGCTGGCTTTATACATAGGTGAACATGCAGGGTTAAAGTAAATTCCAAGATATCCATTTGAATCTGTGAAAGTCTCATTGCCTACATCAAATATTCCCGTGCCTGTTTCGTTTATAGATACCCAGACTCTCCCTTTAACACCAGAACTTACATACTGACTATTGTCAGTGTCTCTTATTCTCACCTGAAGAAATACACTGTTGCTGCCTTCTCTGTCAACAGGAGCATTAAGCCCTGCTGTAGCAAACGACTGGGTTCTATCTTTTCCCATGAACCAATTATTTGTTGTTGTGCTGTTTGTGTCGCTCCATTTGTCAGATGTATTGAAATAATAGTAATTAGTCTGGCTGCTTTCGCTACAATTGAATGTATGTTTGAAAACTACCGGAACAAAGCTAATAGACGAGATTGTTGTCTGGTTTATAAGCATCCAGTTACCGGTTAATCCAACTCTCTTCCAAAACGTTACATTTACTGAATCTAATGCTCCCTCCTGATCCCTTACATAAGCTGTAAATGTATGAACGGCTCCCCATCCTCCTCCGAACGGTGTGACATCCAAAGCAGGATCCCCATAATAAATGTCAGGGGGTGTTGTTAGCCAGAATGAATCAGGGTCCTTTGTTAAATTAGACTGGTTGTAGTAGCTTCTCTGCGCAAGGAATGTTGTATTATATTTGTATAGAGTGGACCAAGTTGAAGTCTGACTTGGTTGGAAGGTGCAGTTGTACCAGCCATTACCTTCATAATTCTTCTCACCATCAAGGCATGTGTAAGAATTACCACCTGTCTCTGCTGTTATTGTTAGTGTTATGTTCGGGACCCCTCCACACTCATCATTCACATACCCCCTGACAGGTATCGGATCCTGCCCTCTTCTATAGTGTTCCCCGTTTGGAATGTCAGCCGTCATATTCAACTGGTATGTGTAAATGTTGAGGCTATATTCGCTCGACTCGGCATTCTTGTAGCATATGTCGTCTTTTGTCCCTCCCTTCCATTTCTGGGGCCCAACCTCGTATTTTGGAGAACAGCCTGGGTCAAAGTTATAGCTTATGTATCCTGAATCGTTTGAGTAAACATTACCGCTGCTTATGTATTGGGAACCTGGTCCCGCAAGCGTCACATTGAATTCTCCTTTGGTATTGATAACGTCAGCATATGCATTCTTGTCCATATCAAATATCCTAAGAATCAGGGTATATCCTCCACCGGGCCTGTAGAGCGTTACGTTGTCGCCTGCCATGTAATCGATTCTGGAATTATCCTTTGTCAGTGTAAGATTCCTTGGAGATGTCTGGTCTGTGTCACTTGGGCCTGGAGGGTCATCTGTCACATTGAACATGTATTCCAAAAGGGCGGTTTCATTGCTGTAAAGGTCTGAGCAGGAAAATGTTTTTTGGAACGTCACTGTTTTGTTCTCCCCAGAAACATCCTGGTATCCCATAGAACCCCCAATGGGTATCCATGAGCTTGTCCCGTAAAGTCTCGTATAAGCCCTCACTCTCATTGTATCGCCGTCTTCATCTGTCGCAACAACAGTAAAGTTGTATGTCCCTCCCCAGCCGCCTGTTCCTGGAGTTACATTCGGAGATGAGAGAACTGGTGCTGTCTCGAGCCAGAATGCCTGATATCTTGTCGTTGAGTTGCTGTTGTAGTATTGCTTGCTGCTAAGCATGCTTATGTTATACCAGCCTGCCTTCATTCCTGTTGAATTGAAAGCACAGCTGTGTTGGCCATTCCCTAGTGAGAGCGAATTGTTACAATATTGCACATAACTAGAGTTAATCAAGTTTGTTAGTGTGAAATTCACTACAGCGTTGCTTACGTTGTTTCCGCAACCGTCAACTATCGTTGCATTTATTGTTATGTTCACTCCTCTAGTGAATTCCTGACCAGTTGGCTGGGTAATGTTCACGTTGAGGTTATCACGTATGATTATCGTGAGGTTGGATGATGTGTTCTGGCGGTCGTAGTAGTTGTCCGTGGTTCCGGCGAACCAGATTCTCGGTCCTACACTATAGGAGCAGTTCGGGTCGAAGGTTATGTTCGCGTAGCCTGAGCTGTTTGT
>JBGPBG010000151.1:0-2565 GCA_041481105.1 Candidatus Aenigmatarchaeota archaeon | reverse complement strand
GTGCCGGATATTAGGAGGACCGGGAGATACGAGAAGTATTTGAGTGTGATGGAAACAGGGAGACCCTTCTTTGCTGACGATATCATCCCGCATCCAAGATTTGGAGACAAGCACTTGAGTATTAAGGCGTTCAAGGTATGGAACGGGGTCGGAATGATATTCAGTGACATCACCGAGCGCAAACGGGTGGAGGAGGCGCTCAAGGAGTCAGAAGAGAGATTCAGGGCTATCTTTGACAGTGCGGTGGATGGAATGGTTCTTGCTGATCCAGAGACCAGGGAACTCTACACTGCCAATAGAATGTTTTGCCAGATGCTGGGCTACAGTTTGGAAGAGATAAAGAATATGGGGATTAAGGACCTCCATCCCGAGGAAGCTCTGCCTTATGTTGGCCAGCAGTTTGAGAAGCAGGTGAGGGGAGAGATCACGCTGGCCAGGGATATTCCGGTTAAAAGAAAGGATGGCAGCATCTTCTATGCTGAAGTCAATTCGTCTTTGATGACAGTGGCGGGGAAATCTTACATTATGGGCATGTTCAGGGACATCACTGTGCGCAAGAAGGCAGAGGAGGCTCTGCGCGAGAGCGAGCTTGTAGCAACAGCCACTATCGAAGGAATGTCCGACGGCGTTATGCTGGTCGGTATGGACGGCAAAGTAGCCTATGTCAACAAAGCCTTTGAGAAGATGCTGGGATATGGGATAGAGGCACTGGTGGGAACGTCTGCTGTGGAACTGCCGACATACAGTGGGTCAAAGGATAGGAAGAAGGCCAAGCAAGCCCTAAAGAAGGTTATTGAAAAAGGCAGCGCCGAGCCTATCGATATGATTGCTCTCAGCAAAGACGGTATGGAGATTCCCATTAACTTTTCAGCCTCAGTGATAAAGGATGCTAAAGGTAATCCCAAGACGCTGGTTGCTGTGATAAGGGATGTCACTGAACGTAGGAAGGCAGAGGAGGCCTTACGACAAAGCGAGGAACATTTCCGGGCCCTGGTTGAAAACTCTCATGAGGCTATTGTGGTTCTTAAAGGAGACGGGACCATAAGTTTTGGGACTACTACTATTGAGCGTATGCTCGGATATACAAGCGAAGATTTGTTGGGCACGGGAGGTTTTGGATTTGCCCATCCCGATGATATGCCGAAGGTTATGGAATCCTTCACACATTTAATGGAAAATCCCAGCTCTGTTGTCCATATAGAGCTACGTATTCAACATAAGGACGGCTCCTGGAGAATCGTCGAAGCCGTAGCCAGAAACCTTCTGGAGAATAAGGCGGTTGAGGGTATCGTCATAAACTGGCATGATATTACCGAACGAAAGGTGGCAGAAGAGGCTTTGCAGGCGAGTGAGAGGCGCTACCGCCTGCTCGCTGAAAATGTGACCGATGTCATCTGGACTGCTGATATGAATTTGAGGTTCACCTATTTTAGTCCCTCCGTCACGCGCTTCAGGGGCTACAGTGTTGAGGAGGCGATGGCACTTAGTCTGGAAGAAACCTTAACTCCTGCCTCTGTTGAAGCTGCCCAGAAGGTTTTCATGGAACATATGGCTGTGGAAAACACTGGGCGAAAGGATTTGTCCGGGCCGGTGACTCTAGAGTTGGAGCACAAGTGCAAGAATGGCGGCACAGTCTGGGGCGAGGCCAAGGTGGATTTTCTGCGTGATTTGGAGGGGAAGCCTGTTGGGGTTCTAGGAGTTGCCCGCGATATCACTGAGCGCAGGAAGGCAGAGGAGGCGCTGCGAAGTAGCGAGGAGTACTTTAAGTCGCTTGTTGAGAACGCTCTGGATGTTATCACGGTAATCGGCAGTGACGGAACGATACGCTATGAAACTCCTTCTATTGAACGTGTGCTCGGATATGAGCTTAATGAGCGGATTGGTGGAGACATTGTGGATTTTGTGCATCCAGACGATATGTCAATTGCACTTAATGTCTTCAATACATTGACCCAAGAGCCGAGTTCTATTCAGAAAGCAGAGGTCAGGGTCAGACACAAGGATGGCTCATGGCGTATTGCGGAGGTTATAGCAAAGGCTTTGCTTGGCAATCTTGATGGAGGAGGTTTTGTTCTCAACTGGCGCGATATCACTGAGCGCAAGAAGGCAGAGGATGCATTGCGGCGAAGCGAGGAGTATTTCAGGGCGCTTATGGAAAATTCTATAGATGCAGTCACGATTATGAATGAGGATGGAACTATACGCTATGAAAGCCCATCCTACGAACGTTTATTAGGGTTTAAGCCGGAAGAACGAGTGGGCAGCAACCTGTTCGAGCGCATTCACCAGGACGATATTACACGGGTAGCCGAGCTCTTCGCTGAATTCTTGCAGAGTCGAGGTGGCACTCTACATACTGAGGTGCGTGCTCAGCATAGCGATGGCTCATGGCGTTCTGTTGAAGCCATAGGCAGCAACCTTCTGGATAATCCTGTGGTGAAAGGCATAGTTATCAATTTACGCGATATCACCGAGCGCAAGAAGGCAGAGGAGGCGCTACGAGAGAGCGAAAAAAGGCTAAGAGATATTGCGGAGAATTCCCGGGAGTGGATTTGGGAGGCGGAC
>JBGPBG010000150.1:0-2572 GCA_041481105.1 Candidatus Aenigmatarchaeota archaeon | reverse complement strand
CCCCAATTCACCCCTTTCATTCTACATAATAAGGCCGGATAGCAGCATAGAGGACTGCAACCTCGCGATATGCAACCCGAGATTCATCCAGGGTCCCATAAGCTCGGATGGAAGCGGCGGTTTCTCCCTGTACGGATACGACCTTGACGGAATCATGGGAACTTACATGATATGGGTCTCTGACGGGACGAATACATATTTGGTGAGTTTCACTGATGTTCCTGGAGCCATATGGACAACATTAAGCACTTGCGGCACATCTGTGCAAGATGAGAATCATTATGGAACTGGTGAACATGTTTTCATAAACGGCAATGATTTTAACAGCACGAATACATACAACTGGTCGATTACAGGAAAGCCCGGATTAGCTTCCTGCGATCCAGATATCATAGTTGCTTCTGGACAAATAAACGCGAGCAATTATTTAAAGCCAAACGGAAGTTTCTGTTTTGATGCATACACGGTTCATTCTGACGATTGCGGTGAATACCAAGTAAAAGTGGGAACTAAAGGCGACAATTACCATGTGGAATGCATTGATAGAGATGGCGACCACTACAACAAGTATGACCCAGTAAGCTGCCCCAGCGGCAATGACTGCAATGATTCCAATGCCGCCATTCACCCCGGCGCTCTGGAGATTTGCAATGATAATAAAGACAATGACTGTGACGGATTGGTGGATTGCGCTGATCCTGACTGTTCAGGGAATCTTTCGTGTCCTCGCTGTGGGGACGGCATCGTAAACCAGCCCAGCGAGGAATGCGATGGAACAGCAGGCATACCTGCTTGGTATTACATATGCACAGCTAACTGCAAGCTACAGCTCAAGGATCTTAACTGCTCAGAAGTCATCAGCGCAGGACTGCTTACAGGTCAAATCACAGGCGGCAATGCAACGGTGATAAATCACGGAAATAAAACATATGATGTCGGGCTTGCCGTATACAAGAAATTTGATGAGATAATAGACAATCAAATACTGTTTGATTATGATAACAAAACCGTTGGCACAAACAGCACGGTGAATCTGAGCGTTGACCTTCCGGACTGCAAATACCAGATAGACCTTTTCTGCGGGCCCGTGCTCATGAGCCTTAACGGAACAAAGTATGGAAATCGCCTTATCATAGCACAGCATATGGGCATTGAATACTGCATCAAAGATTTCTGCGGAAACGGCGTAGTAAAGCCTCCAGAGCAGTGCGAACCCCCTAACACAACCAATAACCACAATTGCTCCCAGTCAACAAGCGAATGTTCAGGCTTCAAGTTGGGAAGCAGGGACGCATTTGGAAACTGCAGCGCCCAATGCGGTTGCATATCTGATCCTTTTGTATATTCCTGCGTGAAAGGTTCATGCGGGGCAGAATGTTCTAACTGTTCTGACTGCCAGGACAAATGCGTAGGGAATACACGTTATTTCAGCGGGGTATGCAGCACCTCCAGCACATGCTCGTGTTCATACCAGACAGAGAACTGCGACTCCAAGGACGGCTACTACAACACAACGGAATTCCAGTGGGTATCCACAGGCGAGTGCACGGAGAAGCAGGAGATAAAGCGCGAATTCCGCGACTACTCCTGCGCACCGGCTGGCTGCACCTACAATGTTACGGGAACAGTATGGGCAGACACAGGCCAGACCAGGAGCAAGCCCAACGGCACAGCATGCAATGACGGCCAGTTCTGCACAACCCCTGACACCTGCACTAACGGCGTCTGTTCAGGACCTGCAAGGGACTGCTCAGGAAGCAATCTTTCTGTTATAGCCGAATGCTTCCATGTTCCTGATTCAAACCCATTGACATGGGATTTCGCAACAGGCTTCACTAGCGTATGCGATGAGGAGCATGACAATTGCACGACAGGAACCCAGAACATCACCCACGCATGCTCAATCCAGAACTGCTCGGCACAGTGCGAAAAGAACTCGGACTGTTCTCCAAGCACATGCAACCAGACTTTCAATGATTACTGCACAGACTCAAAGCTCACGGAATATGACAATGATAAAATCAAAGACTCAACCATTATTGCAAACTCCACTCCAAACACATGCCTGGACTCATGCTCATGCACTAACAATTCAGTAACCTGCAACCCGCCGGAAACCCACACCTATTGCGTAAAGGACGTGTGCGGAGCAGCGTGTTCGCAAGATTCTGACTGTGATGATTCAAACCCGCATACAACAGACACATGTCTTGGCAACTGTTCATGCCAGCACATCCCGCAGCCTTACTGCGGTGACGGGCAGGTGAATGTTAGCCTGGGAGAGCAATGCGAGTTCCCGAACACATTCAATAACATTTTCTGCCAGCAGAACACAACATCGGAGTGCCTCGGTCACAAGCTTGGAACAAGGGATGCTTTCGGCAACTGTGATGGCAGTTGCGGCTGCACATACGACCCATTTGTATACATGTGCGTGAAGGGACAGTGCGGGGCTACATGCTCAGGCAATTCCGACTGCCAGCCCTACTGCTCAGGAAACTTCCGCTACTTTAACGGTGTATGCAGGACATGTGACACATGCCAGTGCGCATACTCTTACGAGAACTGCGAT
>JBGPBG010000149.1:0-2601 GCA_041481105.1 Candidatus Aenigmatarchaeota archaeon | reverse complement strand
TTGTATTGTTCATTTTTGGCGTTTATGCCTCCACAAAAAAGAAACTTGTAAAGATATTCCTCAGGCCTGTATTTGACAGGATTGTTCCTGAAAAGCACAAGTCAAGTATTAACCTGACGTTCCACGATTTTTATTCAGGGCTGGATTCCATAAAAAAGCAAAAAAAGAACGTGGTCTCTGCTGCCGTTATGGGCGTTATCATATGGTTTGTTTCCATATTCCAATACTACTTGCTGGCTTTAGCCATAGGCCTTGATTTACCTTACATGTTTTTGCTCTCGGTTGTCCCGATAGTTGCGCTACTTGACATGCTCCCGATATCATTTTCCGGGATAGGAACGAGGGATGCTGCCCTTATTTTATTCCTGTCTTTTCTTTCGATAGGAAGGGAATATGCAATATCCCTTTCCTTTTTGGTCCTAGTTTTTGGATATATTCTAATAGGCCTTGTGGGAACAGTCATAATGCTCAGGGAACACATGAAATAGGAAGGTTTTAAATGCCGTTAAATAAATCATTCCTTAAATAGGTGGTCGCTTGAAAATCTCTGTCATAATACCTACGTTGAATGAGGAAGCCACTATTGCAAAGGTGGTGAAGGATTTCAAGAAAAACAGAAAGGTAAGCGAAGTCATAGTTTTTGATGGAAACTCCACTGACAAGACAAGGTGGTTTGCAGAGAAAGCGGGCGCCAAGGTTTATGTGCAGGATGGCAAGGGAAAAGGAACTGCTGTCCGCGAGATTTTTGAAAGGATAGACACAGACATTTACGTTCTTGTTGACGGGGATGACACCTACCCTTCTGAAAAACTGGGCATCCTTTTGGAGCCTGTTCTGAAAAACAGGGCAGATATGGTGGTAGGAACAAGAATGAACAAGATGAGCGAGAAGGGTTCCCTGACAGGTCTTCATTCATTCGGGAACAAAATAATATCAAAAACCATAGGGATTTTTTTCAGCAACAAGCTGAATGATGTGCTTTCAGGGTACAGGGTCATAAACAGTAAACTTGCCAAGAACATAGTCCTGAACTCGAGCGGTTTCGAGATAGAGACCGAGCTCACCATAAAGAGCCTTCTGGACAACTACAGACTTGTGGAGATTCCCATAAAGTACAGGAAAAGGCATGAAAAAAGCAAGAGCAAGCTCAGTTCATTCGGGGACGGCTACCTTATTTTCTACACGATTTTTTCCTTATTCAAGGATTACAGGCCGCTCCTTTTCTTCTCCATACTTTCCCTTATATTCGGGCTGTCGGGGGTTTACCTTGGCTACATAGTTGTGGATGAATGGCTGAGGACCGGGTTGATAACAAAGATGCCCACAGCCATCCTTTCAGCCCTCCTGATTTTCCTGAGTGTGCAGTTTTTCACCATAGGAGTAATACTGGACGCGATAAAGAAGAATGTCAGGAGCCTCCGCAGGCATTTCTAGTTCATCTCTCTTTGGCAAAAATTGTTAAATTATGGCCAAACGGGACCATCTTATCCAAAACCGATAGAAAGCTGAAATATGCCCTGATGAAAAATATGTTGTTCCTCAGGCTGCCAAAGAATAGAAAAGGAAACCAGACAAAGTTTGTCTTTACTCTCGCCTCAAATCCGTTTTTCTCAAGTTTCACTCTAATCTCCTGGGGATTGAATCTGTTGGTCTCCAGGCCCCCATATTCTGTGCTCCAGCCAACCAGTTTAATAATATTTATGAATGGGCCCATGGTTGTAGGTTCGCCAGCAAACGCCACACGCAGAGCAACCCTGCAGGCTTCGGATATTGCCAAATCATAATTTTTTACATGATGAAGGGTTCCATGAAAGACAATCATATCAAAACTCTTGTCCTTGAATGGCAAGGCCTCTGCATTGCCCACAACATAGGAAACCGGCTTCCCTTTCAGCCGCTCTTGGGACAATAATAAAAGGTCTTCAGAGATGTCCAGGCAGGTAACCTCTTTTACTCCCTGTTCAAACATCCACATTGCCTCTTTTCCTCCTCCTGACCCAATGTTCAGGATCCTGAAGCCATCAAGATTCTCTCCGGAAATTTTTTTGATTGTCTCCAGCGCCTTCTTATCAACAAATTTTGCAGCAATGCTCTTGGCGCTGTCCCTTTCATAGAATTCCTGGCCTCCATCAATTGACATAAGGTTCTCTTCCAAAAGCCTTTTATTATTCTCATCAATCAAGGCCGCAACGTATTTTTTGGTGAAATCCAGGTCTTTTTCCATTTGTTTCTGTTTGTTGCTATCCTTCTCCAATCCTGAATGCCACATGACAAATATTTTTCCTTTAATTGGGTATGTGATATTGCATTTTTGGCAAACAAGATGATGAGGGCTTGCTTCAAGTTCTCCCCTGCATTGGGGACAAACCAAATCCTTGACCATTCATTCACTTCCTTAAAACATCTTATTTGGTCTTTCTATTTTCTATCTTCTTTATTTATTAGTGTACATGTATCCAGCAGGCAAGTAAGGATTGCTTTCCACGATATCACCTGCTAAAAATATACGGAATCGTGTATCTTGCAGCTCTTGCTATTCTCGGCCATTCCTTGGGTCTTATGAGCATTCTCATCAGATAGCTGGAGCTCATGTTTGTCTGC
>JBGPBG010000148.1:0-2634 GCA_041481105.1 Candidatus Aenigmatarchaeota archaeon | reverse complement strand
TGAAGAACAACGTTCCCGCACGTGTAGTTGACGCTTTCGTTGTATCTGAGCGTTATGTTTATTGTGCTGACATTCATGAAATTCCCACAGTCGTCCGTGGTATTTATCCATATGATTGCGTTATCCTCCTGATAATACGTATGGTTGGCAGCGGATGCGCTTACTGATATGTCCCCATACACCGTAACATTATATATTCCGGATGTGTTTATCTTGTAGCAGCTGTCGTCTGTGAAGCCCTTCCACTGCTGCTTCCCTACGCTGAAGCTGCAGTTCGGATCGAAATAGTAATTGGCATAGCCTGTTGAATTCGTGGTGTTGGATCCGTAAACCAGAAAATCAGACCATGTTCCATTCGTGGTTATGTTGAACTTTACTGTGGACGCGGGGCTGTACGCTCCATGCATGGCATCCGTGTCATTGATGAAAAGTACAAGTGAAGCTGCGCCAGCCGACCTGTTCATGCTGCCCTCATTGCCGCCTGCGTATATGACAGTAACATCCTCCTTCTCTATTATGAAAGAGTCGTCATTGTTGACGTAGTCCCCGTTGACAACAGATGCTGTATAAGCGTTTCCGTGGTTGTCGCTCGCATTGAGCTTGAAGTTCATGGTCTTTTCAGCATAGGAGCAGTCGTATGTTGAACTCCAGTTCATTGTATAGTTTGAGCAGTTTGAGCACATCTTGCTGGAATCTGTCTGTGTCCAGGGTTGGCCTGAAATCCTTTCCCATAACTCGACAGTCACATTATCTACATCTTCATCGCTCACGTTTATTGTGAAATTTCTCAAAAGAGACCAGCCCTCCTGCCTTGGAGTAACATTGGCCTGTTTGAGCCTGGGATATATCTCCAGATAGAAAGCATGTAAAGGTGATGTTTCATTCGGATAATTGTAATCCTTCTGGTCCGGATAGTACGTGTTTGCACTCGCCTCTGTCCCGTTCATGGTTATGTTATACCATCCACCTGGCTTGCCCCCTGAGGTGCTCCAGACATAACGATAGAATCCGCCTCCAAGGCTGTCTGCCACAAGAGTCTCGTTATAGTTGCCGTTCCTTGGTATGAACCTTACAGGGAAGCTTGACTTCAGGTCAGAGCAATCGTCCTCAAACTTTCCGAGGAATGTTATACTTGCTCCTTCCGTGAAATTGGTGTTGCTGGGATCTATAAGCGTGACATTCAGCTGGCCCTTCACTGTAAGGATGTAAGTCTGAGAAAGGTCATAAAAGGAATCTACATTCTTGTAGCACTGATTGTTTTGAGTCTTGAACCTCCAGTACTGCTGCCCGGCCTCATACTGCGTTCCCTCGCCTGCGCAGGTCGCATTGAAATTATATGTCCAGTTCCCGCTCGAATCTGTTGTCACATTGTATCCTGAATCCCAGTTTGGAATACCGTTAGTGGTTATCCAGAAGGTTCCATTAACTTCTGATCCAACGGAAAGATTTCTATCCCTGTCAATAACCCTTACGATCAGGGGATCGATTTGGTTGCCTGACCTGTTTGCTATGCTCTGGTGACCCTGCACAAGCGTGTAATTTATATCATCCTGCTCTATTGTAAAGGAGTGGGGGGTAGTTGCATTTGAGTTTGTCTTGTTGTCAAGGATTACAAATTTGTAATACGCTGGATTTGAGATGTTTCCACAGCTCAGGCTCTCCGTGAAGTTTATCTTGGTCCACGCTGCGCAATTATTGCATGTTTTGTTCTCTAGCACAATATAACCAGAACCTGTATCTATCTGCAGGGAGATGTTGAGGTTATCTCCTTCTATATCCTTGACCTCAATGCTGAAGTTCCAGACCTCTCCCCATCCAGCAGAAGCTCCCTGTGTGACACCATCAACTGTTTCATTCCTATAAAGAGGTGGATAGTTTACATCCACATTTACCGTGTAATTGGATGTGTTATACTGTTTAAAGCATGAGTCCGTGGAGTCAATATAGGCGTTCCAGGACTGGTTGCCATTTGAGAATGTCTGATCTGGACCGAAGGTGACTGTTGCGTAACCGGTTCCGTTGGCATAGGTTTGGTTGACCAAAACGTAACTGGACAGGACAAAGTTCTGCGTCACATTGAACTTTATCATCGGGTATTGGCCTGCAGTGAAGTTCCATGTGCTGTTGTCTATGTCATAGGCCCTTACTGAGAAATTTGCCGGGGAAACCAGCGTTGCTGTGGAGAAGTTGCCTGAGATGTAAGTGAGGTTTATGTCTGACTTCTCTATGTAGTAGGAGTTCGAGTTGTTGTTGTACTGGCCTGGATTAAGCGGATCTGTTGTTACGGTGTAACTTTCATTATCTGCTGCAACAAACCTGAAGTTCATCCACTGATTTGCATAGCCTGTGCATGGGTAAGTTATGTTTGTCCAGTTCAGCTGGGTGTAGCCGTTTGCGTTATTCGAGCAGTTCGTGCAGCTCTGGTTGTAGACGTTGACCCATGTGCCTCCGAGAAGCTGCGTCTGGAGCGTCACGTTCACGGTGTCCCCGAGGTCATCGTCGACCATCACGCTGAAGTTGTGTGGGATTTCCCAGGACTCGCTCCTCGGGGTGATGTCCCCGTTGGTGAGCATGGGTTTGGTGTTTACGTAGAACCATCCTGTCAATGTTGCGTTGTAGTTCCTTTACGTTATA
>JBGPBG010000147.1:0-2636 GCA_041481105.1 Candidatus Aenigmatarchaeota archaeon | reverse complement strand
GTTGTGCCCCAGACTGCACAAACAAATACGGAGGCGAGACTGACGGATGCGGCGGCCAGTGCCCCATCACCTGCGGCGACGGCCAATGCAATAACGGGGAGACGTGCTCTTCATGTTCCCAGGACTGCGGAGCCTGCCCTCCTGTCTGCGGAGACGGGGTAAAGGGAGCAGGGGAGCAATGCGAAAGACCGAACACGCAGGATAACATTAACTGCCCGCAGAGCCCAACAGACCAATGTTCCGGAGCCAAGATTAGCATTAGGGACGGTTACGGAAACTGCGACAGCACATGCCAGTGCGTTTATGACGGCTTCCCGAGCTATAACTGCCTTAGGGGATACTGCGGCGCGGAATGTGACAATGTTATAAGCCCTTCAGCATGCCAGGACAAGTGTGTTGGCAATATTAGGTATACTGGAGGTTCCTGCAATGAGGACTCATGCACATGCTCCTACCAGACCGAGAACTGCGATTCCAGGGACGGCTGGTATGACGCGGGCGGATGGGCAAACTATGACTGCCAGAGATGCAAGCCCCAGCAGTACAGGGACTATTCCTGCTCATCTGAAGGATGCACTTACACAGTCACGAACACCCAGCAGGCCTGCGAGAACATAAACGATGGCCTGGTTTGCGGCATAGGCCCTTTGATATGCAGGGATTCATGCACAAAAGACCAGGAGATGTCTGTCTGCTATTCGGGTTCTTGCGTTGCAAGCGGATGGTATGGTCCGGTTTCCTGCAATCCATATTCCTGTTACCAGGGAGCATGCAATGGCTGCTCAAAGCTTTGCGGAGCGCAGTGCGAGAGCAATCTGGACTGTCCCCCGAACAACTGCTCCAAGACCTTTAATGATTTCTGCAATGGCACAAAGCTTTCCGAGTACAACACGAACAGGATACTTGATTCCACCCTTGTTTCCAACTCGACTGCAAATACTTGCTTGGGAACCTGTTTGTGCACTAACAATTCAGTGACATGCAATCCGCCCGGTCTCCATACGTACTGCGTAAAAGGCGTGTGCGGAGCAGGATGCGATAAGGATGCGGATTGCGCGAATGTTTGCGTGGATGGGATAAGGAAGTTCGGAGGCACATGCAATTCCCAGGGCTGTTCCTGTTCCTATCAGTCAGAGGACTGCAATTCCAAGGACGGCTGGTACAATACGAGCGCTTGGGTCCCTTATGGATGCCAGCAGTGCATGAGCCAGAAAATTCAATGTTGGTCCTGCTGGAAAGGACTGTCAGCGTTATTCACGATAAGAGTCATCATCGTCAGGAAGCGCAAAGTCACCGCGGTAAAACGCCGCGATGACATTCTTTGCTTCGGCACTGCGTGTGGCTGGCACGCGGATGCGAACTCCCCCGACTGCGATTGCCAGGAGTGAGTGCACCTGTACAAGGTTGGTGTCGGCGACGATGGTCGGGATGCCGGCTGCCTCCAGACAGCCGGCTATCACGTAGGCATCGGTAGGATTGAATAACTGCGTAACGGTTTCAAAGTCGCCCTCGTAAGGAAAGTGCTCGTCCTGCAGGGTAACCGGGGTGGGCAACTTCATACCGCGCGCGACCAATTCTGCTTCAGCGATGGATTGCGCTTCATCCGTCAGGCTACCGGAGCCGCAACGATGCAACAGCTCCTCATCGCAGATGTCGTGGAAATGCTTTTTCAATTCGAGGGGGTCAGTGTTCATGGGGCTATCATTGCGATAAATGTGCAGCTTTGAATTTCTCGTTAACCGTCATGCTACCCCACACCAAACATTGGTGTGCTCCTTTGCTACGTTGTCCAAAATGTCATATTTCCGGTCAAAATATTGTGCTGACAGATCAAATTAACCGGAGTAGGATAAAAATCGTAATTTTCCCTTAATCTATATAAGGAGGTAAATTATGTCCAAGTCACAACATTCAAGTAAAGAAGCCAAGAAGAAGCCTTTGTTAACGGCAAAGGAAAAGAGGATGGTGAAACACGCAAAGAAACATAGCAACGATGGCCCTCCCACTCTTCTTCACGAAGCAACTCCCTTGGTCACTCATTGACCGTCCGTCTGTAATTATTGGGTGGAATTGAAATGTTTTCTGTGACGCGGTCCTGTTTCAGGCCGCGTCATGGTGATTGGTTCAAGTCACAACCTGTTCCGCAAACTCCAGGATCGCAGCGACCTGACAGCACTTCTCAGAAGTGCCTGGGCACTGCGCGTATATCCAACTGGAGCCCGCCGGCGGCAGGCGCGTTGCCCAGCAGTGCCAATTCCTCAGCCGTGAGCGGCTTGATCTTTTTCGCGTCCCGTTGCCGGCTGAATACGCCATTGCGCCATTGATAGACCTCGTCCAGCTTTTGCTCGTAGGTGTAGCTGTGATTGTGGTCGTTGTAGTAGTCGCTAAATCTGTTGTGTCCCAGATAGATTGCGTTGGAGCCTTCGTATCCGGTCTTTTGTTCCGAGGCGGGGTCCGTGTTCAGAATGTATCCCCAGTCGCCCGGAATAAAATTTCCCGCCGCGACAGAGGCGTAAAGTTTTAGCAGTTTCCCTTTCTGCTCCATTTGTTGCGTGTCGAAGTCCTTCTCGAAACTCCACATGCTGCCGGGCTCAATGCCTACCAGTGGATCGCCGTCTGCAAGCAGCGCTTCCTCG
>JBGPBG010000146.1:0-2636 GCA_041481105.1 Candidatus Aenigmatarchaeota archaeon | reverse complement strand
GGGCTATCCCCTCACGCACATAAGGATAACCCCCCTGTTGATCAGCACGCTTGGATACAACCAGACAGGATGGTTCGAGCTGGACTTTTTCGCGCCCAATTATACGGAATACGGAATCCACAACATCACCCTGGTGGCCAGGGCATTGGGCAGCACAGACACGAGCAAAAACTTCACGGATGTGCAAAAAACAGTAACAGTCAGCATGGTTGTGCACAGCGTTCATGAGAACGAGACTCTGGATGCGCTGGCCGAGGCTGAGAAAGCAGTCCGGGAAATGGCTGACGCAGGGCTCAGTACAGGGAAGGCGAAGTCCCTTCTTGAGGAAGCAAAATTCCAGATATCCAGTTGGAATTATGACACGAGCCTTGAAACCTCGAAAAGCATCCTTGAACTCCGGGACAAATCCTTCCACATAACCGGCATGATAGACCAGATTGAGGAAGGCATAAAGGAGGCTGAAGGCTACGGAATCCAGGCCCCGGAATCCAGGAAGATGGCTGAGCTCTCGAAATCCGCGCTACAGAGGGAGGATTATGCGAAGGCCGAGGAGCGGGTCAGCAGCGCGGTCTCGGCCTTCATGATAGAGGGACAGTGGCTGGAAACCATGAGATTCATTTACGCGAACTGGCAATTCATAATCGCGGGCTCTGCCGTCTTTGCAGGGGCGGTTTATCTCGCTTACAGGAAACCCCTCAAGGGCAGGATAAGGAAGAGGATAGCGCTCCTGTCAATGGAAGAGAAGGCAATAAGGAAGCTCATGGAAAAGGCCCAGGAGGATATGTACAGGGAGAAGACGCTGTCCAAACTCGAGTATCACAAGCTCATGGCAGACTATGAAACCAGTCTCGCGAAGATAAGGAAAAGGAAAAGCGAGCTGACGGGGAGGCTTATAAGGCTTGAGAAGCGCCCGCTTCCCGAATTCAGGAAGCAGGAAGAGTCTCTCAGGAGCGAAATCCAGGACATCCAGAAAAAATATTATGAGCAGGGCTCTGTCACGAAACCCAGCTACCAGAAGAGCATGGGCGAGCTCAGGGAGGAGCTTGCGGAATCCATAAAAAACATAGATATGATTCTGGAAAGAAGGAAAGGAGACCGAAGGCGGACAACAGAGAGAAGGTGTCAAGAGACACCTTCAGGCACGATGTCGCCTTCAATCGAAAGTCGGAAGAAGGGACAGGTAGGATTCCTGGTTCTCGGAATCCTTCTAATTTTGTGTGTTATTTTTGCTACTTTAGTGGCGGGCCAGGTGGATGACAGGCAAGCTGCGCTTAATGCAATGACAAACGCAGAGGGCTGGATAAAGGACATGCAACAGCTAGGTTTCCCTGCCGGCCGTGTGAATGACACCCTAAATGAGGCGAAATTGCTTTTTTCAAAAGGATTCTACAAGGGAGCGGAATCCCTCGCGAATGACGTTGAGAGCCTGAAGAATCGGGCGATTTCCATTGACAGCAAGATTGACGGGGTGGAGACTTCCATCTACCAGGCCAAGTCCATTGGCATAAACGTCTCGCAGCCGCAGGCGCTTTTTGATGAGGCCTTGGCCGCATTCCGGATTGAGGATTATGGCAGGTCCGAGGATCTCCTGAGCCAGGCATCTTCCAGTCTTGAGGAGCTGGAATCGGATTACTCAATGAAGAGGGTTGCAGAGGGGAGGGGACTGGAAGGGCTTCTGAAAAAAATCCAGGACAATATCCTGCCCATCCTGATAATTGTCTCTGTCCTCACAGCAACCGGAATTGCAGCAGTAAAAGCCAGGAGGAAAAGGAAAATCCGCCGGAGAATAAAAAGCCTGGAAGCGAAGGCAGGGAAGCTGAATTCCATGATGAAGGAACTGCAGCTGAAATACTTTGAGAAGGGTTCAATCAGCGAGAGCGAATACAGGACTCTCATGGAACGGTACAGGAAGAGACTAGCCGGGACAAAGCGAAAGAAGCTGGTCCTGGAGGGGCTGCTCAATAAAAAGGAAAAGTCCCGGCCAAAGAATTCCTGACAATAAAAGGATGAAGGTGACAAGAGTCACCTTCCAATTAAGTTACCCTCGCATTTATTTTTAGTTAACCAATATATTCTCATGAAACCCAGGCGGGCAATTTTTCTGGCAGCAGCTCTTTTACTGGGGGTTATTGCCGTCTCTTTCTTCCAGTTCAGCGGATTTGACATCATCAAGTATTCCGGGGCCCCAAAATACGAGGACGCATGGTGGAACGCAAGCTGGCACTACAGGATGAAAATCGAGGTAAACACGGAGAACTTCTCCAGGACCAACTGGCCAATTGAGCGGATGCTCAACTTCACGAATATTCTGAACAACATGAGCGTTTCAGGGACGTTTGATGCGAATTCCACAAGGGTAGTGGAATACAATTCTTCAGGCTCCATCATCCAGGAGCTTCCAAGCCAGTTTGATTTGGCAGATGACTTCAACGCGAGCTCAGATGCCAATGGGGAGATTGTCTTCATTCTTAATGGAACCAATGCAGCAAACACCACAAGATTCTTCTATGTTTACTTTGACATAAAGGAGAACGGGAACAAGAGCCTGTCTGGTTATCCCACTCTTTTGAATTATACATGGGACAATGTTACAGGAGAAGCCCAGATAAACAACTCCAAATTCATAGTTTACATAG
>JBGPBG010000145.1:0-2640 GCA_041481105.1 Candidatus Aenigmatarchaeota archaeon | reverse complement strand
CTCATGCACTGGGCAAGAAAGTGTTTGCGTACACCAATGTCGCCGTGCCTTTTACTGAGCGCATAATCAAAGCCCTCAACAAGGAAGTCAAACGCAGCAACGACGGAAAATTAAGAGACACGCACGGCATGTTCATTGAAGAAGTGAATCTAACCGATAACCTGATGATTGACGGCTGCATCCACGCGAGCAGCAAACAGTTAGTGATTGAAGAAGCACCTGCCGACCAATTGTTCACTTACCTTGGCGGGTTCGAAAAATGCCTCAAAGCCGCCCAAAAACATCCTTAGGTATAATCTATGGAAAAAAGAAGGATTTTCCCTAGAAAATGAAGAGATAGAAAGGATTATGAGTGAGCCCAGGGGGATTCGAACCCCCGACACCGGGGTATAGAGCATCTTTCTCCCTGTCATTAGCCTTTCCGGCTTCAACATGCTTTTATCCTGACAGATAAAAGCCCCGTGCTCTACCAGGCTGAGCTATGGGCCCGTTCTTGATAGAATTTGCAAAGCTTTCTTATATCCTTTGAGTCTCTCCTGTTCAGCCGGAGCGTGGCTCAAGCCAAACAAGGGCCACATGTTCAGATAAGAACCGGGCGGCAGACCCCGGGGATAAGGGAGGTCATATTCAGCGTCCAATATCGAATCGTTATATTCAAATGGCTGGAAAGCAAACACCTCATCAACGTCCAGAACTCGGCGTGCTGCTCTTGACGAAGCGTGCTCAACGGGCTTTTGTTTTACTTTGAATTTTTGGCGTTCACTGCCAGGCATGATAATATATTTAGGTTTTGATGACATGATTCCCCTCTTATATTTTGTTCTTTCTGTCCAGCTTTATTAATCCAGGCTCCAACCCTACAGAACCCCTGTATCCGCACTTCTCGCACGTGTACATCTGGGGGATGGCAGCCACCACCCCGAGCAGCCTCAGCTTCGAGCCGCATCTGGGGCACTCGAGCTGCGAGGGGATCGTGCCTAGAGGGAGGTAATTCCTCTTCCCCGGCTTCCTGGAAAACATAGGCGCCTTGGCCGGGATATTCAGCTCCGCTGAATGCACCTGCGCAGCAGAGCGTTTGAACCCGGGTCATGAGAGTGACAGTCTCATATGCTAGACCGCTACACTACCAAGGCTTAACATTACATGGATAATTGGTTTATATATTTTTAAAGAGGGAGTTCAGAGTGTTATTATGGCCCAAAGGAAACCCATCCAGAGGACGCATCTGGGGATTTCAGAATCCCTTGTCGGGAAGGCGGAATCCATAGACCCCGGAAAGAGCGCCAGGGCAAGCCTGGTCACCACAAAGGACATGGCAGCTGACAGCAAAGGCCTGGTGCATGGGGGCTTCACGTTCGGCCTGGCAGACTATGCGGCCATGCTTGCAGTGAATGATCCTTTCGTGGTCCTTCTGGCATCAAATGCAAGGTTCATGAAGCCGGTGACTGTGGGAGACAAGCTTACAGCAAGCGCAAAAGTGACTGACAATGTGGACAACAGGAGAAAGGTCTGGTGCGAGGTCACGAACCAGAACGGGACAAAGGTCTTCGAGGGGGAGTTCCTGTGCATGGTCCTGGAGAGGCACGTGCTGGAGAAATAAGGCACGGGGAAATCCTAAAAGCGCGCGTCATTCCAGTGCTTTCTCCCGTTCGTATTGTCAAAAATATCCGAAACCCCAAGGCATATCCTGGAAG
The DNA here is from genome assembly GCA_041481105.1 of Candidatus Aenigmatarchaeota archaeon. Lineage (GTDB taxonomy): Archaea > Aenigmatarchaeota > Aenigmatarchaeia > QMZP01 > QMZP01 > JAPLVB01. Next base: position 946 of record JBGPBG010000145.1, on the reverse strand, counting down.
CAGGGTCTGTCAAGAAATAAGTGGCCAATACCCCAATGGTTATCTGGCCGCCATCATTCTTTGTAAGCGCATATAAACCTAAGGCTGCTGCTGTTATTGCTGCCCCTTCTCCCAGGCCTGCCAAGATCTCTCCTGCGGGAGTCTTATAGAATTCCTTTAATTTCATAAAATAACATTTATCTGATATTTCCAATCTATAAATCCATTGCTATCGGAAAACCCCCACGAACGTCCTGCAGAACCTTCTCCTTGCTTCCCTGAGGACTTCCTCCCCTTCTTGGGTCAGGCTGTATGTTATGGTCTTCCCGGACTTCTTCTCTTTTATGAGGCCGGCTTCCTTGAGGGACTTCAGGGCCGGGTAGATTGTCCCGGGGCTCGGCTTCTCCCCCTTCCTTTTCTCGAGCTCAATCGCAAGCTCCTGGCCATGCATGGGCTTCTTCGAGAGCAGAAAGAGTATCAGGAAGGAGAGCATCCCACGCATGTCACAGCAGTGTCCGTGATGGTGGTGCCTTCGGCGCATATGAATCACCCGGAATGAATCCTCATATGTTATATTGGGTGACCGATATATTTAAATATAACCTCGACATATAATATATCATATATCGTATATACGATAGAAGGTACAAAATGCGACTTCTTTCTTTTGAGTGCCTTCTGATGTTAAATTATTAAGGGGTGATATTATGCACGGCTACATGCACGGACAAGGATATTGCGACTGCACGCCTTGGGAATCCCTCACGAAAAAGCAGAAGCTTGAGATAATGAGAGAAAAAAAGAAATGGCTTGAGGCGAAGACCAAGAACGTGGCGGAAGCGATAAAAGAGCTCGAAAAGGGCAAGTGATTTGAGAAAGAAGGCGGCAAAGCCGCCTTCAATCGAAAATCTTTTCTTTATTTATTTTGTTTTTGATTTCGAGAATCAGGGTGATTTTATGGATTTTG
>JBGPBG010000144.1:0-2643 GCA_041481105.1 Candidatus Aenigmatarchaeota archaeon | reverse complement strand
TATGTTCCCCGTGGCGTTTGATGTGAGTGTGGCATTGAATGTTATGTAAACGAGGCCAGAAGCTGCGATGTTTCCTGTCCAGGTATACCTGTCATAATCAGTGTCAGCATCCGTGTTGCTGATAGAGCTTGCAGTGGTGGTTCCGCCGGTTGTTGTGTTCGTGCCAAGTGTTATGTTCACGGCATCCCTGCCGCTTGGTCCTGCGCTTGTGTTAAACTGGAGAATGACAGTGACCCCGTTCAGGGTCTTGGTTGTGCTAGGGTTCCTGATTGTGAAGTTGAAAAACAGCGTGTTGGTGGGATTGCTTGAGCCGCTTGGCCATATGTTTTCCCCGGCCCATATGTCAGTCCCGCCGAAATAATTTGAATAGCTCAGGGAGAGGTTTATTGTCGGGGCAAGGTTGGTGTTGTTTATAACATAGCTTGATGCCTGTGCGCTTGCTGTCGTGTTGACGTAGAGTGTGTCCTTGTCGTTCGCGTTGGGGTAAGAAACCACAACATTGTCATATGCCGTGCTGTTCATGAGTGTTGTGCTTGTAAACATGTTTGCTCCTGTGAGGTTCACTCTCACGTACTGGAGCACGTCCGCATTATTGGGAACAGAAACCTCCACAACGCCTGTCCTGGAATCAGCCCCTTTGGCGGTCCCGTTCCACCAGTAGTTCTGGGTGACGTATTCCGTCACGTAGTCCTTGGGACCATAATATGCCTGAGCAGTAGAGCTAAGAGCTAGAAAAAGGCACAAGAACAAGGAAAAAAATGCTATCGAATTGAATTTTATCTTCATCAAACCCCCCGGATTATATATAGTAAATTAATGTCTTCAAATCCTTATAAAGTTTAACTGAAAAAATGCATTTCAGGATACGAATTTCTTGTTGAAGTTGAAAAAAGGAACCGCGGCGACCCAACAGTTCGTTTGAAGGTGCCTCTTGGCACCTTCCTTCTAGCAGTTCAAATCTCCTTTACTTTCTTCCTGAGCTCGGCCAGCTCCTTCTCGTAGCTCCTCTTCCTGTAAACCCTTATCGCAAGGAACCCGACTATCAGGAAACTTATGGCCAGAATAAGCACCCAGCTTATGGATTTTAAATCCCTTCCGGGGCAGTCTATCGTGAACTCCTTCTGGTCGGAAAGGATGGTCACGAAATTCCTGTTGAATTTGGTGTAAACGAAATATGTGCCTGACGGGAAGGATGAAAGGCTTATCCTTATGGGGGTTGTTATCTCCTGGTAGGGCTTCGCTCCCCTGAGGTCCACTATCTCCACGTGAGAGGTTATGAGGTTCGGCTCGGGTCCCACAACCTCCATCTCTATGTATGAATCAAGCTCTGCTTCGGAAGGCACAACAATAACAGTCACTTTGGCAAAATCGCTGCAGCTGAATTTTATCGCATTCAGCGTGGTGGCGAGCATCGGGGGGGTCTCTATGTACATTATGGCGAGGTTTCTGACTTCCAGCCCGTCGAAAGCCGGCGCGATTATCTTTACACCATCCTGGAAGTCCTCAATCCTTACAGACGGGTCTGATATCATGATAATCTTTTCCCTCTTTACAGGGAATACAAAAGTCACGTTTGTGTATTTCTCCCGGCCGAAATTCTCCATGGTCATGTTCGCTATAATCCTTATTGTTGTTTTGTTGGATTCCAGCACATTGATTTCCCTTTTAGTTTCGAGCACGGGAGGAGTGTCCGCCTCTATCATGTACGTCTTTCTCTCGTTCCCGCCAAGCCTCGCGTACCAGTTTACCAGGGCTTCATTCCCTCCCCTCAGCTGAAGTTTCGTTCTGTCTGTTTTTCCTGCTTCCGCCAGCTCAACGTCCAGGCTGTCCTGGAAGACCTTCGTCTCGACAGTCTCTTCGACAGAGACGTTGTTGGGATTGTATATCCTGAAGAGCTTTGTCCATTTGACAGGCCTGTCCACCAGGGCTTCACCCTGGAACCATTCGCCCTCCTCAATCTGCAGCTTCTCTAGTTGCGATAGCTCCCTTCTTACAGGAGTGTATGCGTCCTCGAAAATGAGCTTATCCTCATAATAGTTGTAGCCGAACAGCCTTGTAAGCAGGTAACTGGTCCCGAACGGGATGCTGACCTTGTAATTCACCTCTATCTTGTCCCCATTGCGCATGTCTATCGTTTGCTCAAAAAGCGACCCGATTGGCGTCACTTTCTTTATCAGGTATTCCCTGTATTCGTCCTTGCCTATTTTTGTGAGCCCGTTGTCAACAACAATGAAATCCTTGTCAATCGCCAAATCCTCCCAGGTTTTTGTGGAATTGCTGTAAATCCTCAGAACAGTGCTGGTGGTGTCAAGCTCCGAATCCTTGGGCACGTATGCAAGGACCTTTACGTCCTTTATTCCCTTGTTCCCGCTGTCTATGACACCTGCTGTCACCACAACCTTTACTGTGTTCGCAGTCACGAAATAGGCGTCAGCGCTCTCCTTCACTATGTCAGCATATGCGGCAGCCGGAGGTCCCCCGCCTCCTCCGCCACCTCCCGGCTCTACAGGGATAATCACGCCCGGGATTGTCAGGTATGTCTGTATGGTTTTGGTGACGGGCGTCCCTGAAAGCGTCATGAAGGTTGCATTCGTAACAAAACTGTAGTTCTGGTTGGCTGAACTGGCAGGGCTTGAGGCCATG
>JBGPBG010000143.1:0-2679 GCA_041481105.1 Candidatus Aenigmatarchaeota archaeon | reverse complement strand
TGCTTGTGGCAAAGGAGATCAGGAGGCTGGCTGAGAAGGCTGTGGTGATGGTTGTGGAGCATGATCTTGCGGTGGCGGACTACCTGGCTGACTACACGCACATACTTTACGGCAAGCCCGGGACTTTCGGAGTGGTATCAAAACCTTATGGGGTGAGAGTGGGGATAAACACCTATCTGGAAGGGTATATACAGGAGGAAAATGTGAGGTTCAGACCCGAGCCTATAATATTCAGCAGGGTTGCCAAGACCTCAGAGAAGACAAAGCCGCTCCTGGAATTCTCGGGATTCGAGAAAGCCTTCCGGGAATTCTCACTCAGGACAGAGCCGGGGGTTTTGCATAAGGGAGAGGTCATAGGTATTCTCGGGCCAAACAGCACTGGAAAAACCACTTTCATCCGCATGCTTGCAGGCCTGCTAAAACCTGATAAAGGTGAAGCTCTCACGATGGCTGGAAGGCGTCAAGAGACGCCTTCTCTCCAGAATCGAAAACTTGCATACAAGCCGCAAAGATTAGTGCTTGAAGCGGATGCACAAAATGAAACGGTTGAACAGTTCATTCACAAGTCGAAGGCGAATCTCTCCACGGAAGACAGGACCATGCTCAGGCACCTGGGAATGGAGAAGCTGTTCCTGCGCACAATGCATTCGCTTTCAGGAGGAGAATTGCAGGCGACGTTCGTGTCCGCATGCCTCCTTCAGGATGCAGATATCCTCCTGCTTGATGAGCCCTCGGCTTTCCTGGATGTGGAGCAGAGACTGAGGGTTGCGAAGCTGATAAGGCAACTGTCTGAGAACAAAGAGATTCCGTGCTTCGTGGTGGACCATGATTTGCAGTTCCTGGATGCTGTTTCGGATAAGGTAATGGTTTTTGACGGGGTTCCGGGAAAGAGGGGCCATGGCCTCAAGCCGTGCCCGCTTGAGGAAGGAATGAACATGCTGCTAAAGAGCTTGGGAGTCACATACAGGAGGGACCCTCACACAGGCAGACCACGCGCTAACAAGCCCGGCTCGCAGAAGGATAACGAGCAGAAGGAAAGCGGGAGATATTATTATTCTTGAGCTGGCTTCTCTTTCTTGAGAGATTTTCTCATTGGCTTTAGAAACATCAGCATGTATACCAAGATTGCTATTATGAAAACCGCAATCAGATAAGGAGTCCCGAAACCGGTTGCAGAAAGCACAAGCGTGACCGCGCCCGCGATTACTGCAAAGAGCAGGCAGATAACTATGAAAACTCCCTTTCCTGTGACCATCACGCCGTCCAGGATTATGATGAACCCGAAAATGACAAGAATGGCCTGGATTACAAGACCGTAATTGTTTGCCAGGCCCCCGACAAAAAGGCTTCCTCCCAATACGCCTTTCAGCAGGCTTTTCCAGTGAACAAGCGGGGGGAACTCTATATCCTTGGCCATGTTTCACCTAGTTTCTGCTTAACCGTAAGTTCCGGTTGCCGTGGGAACGCTCTCGGCCGTCTGGAGGTTGAAGTGCTTCTTTATCTCCTCCCTGAAGTTGTAGACATTGTTGCGGCATCTCTCGAGCATCTTCCTCCTGACCCTGTGGTAGAAGAGGTAGGAGTATATCATCCATATGGGCTTGAGCCAGAAGCTCCATCCGCCGAAGTCAGTCTCAAGCCTGGCATTCATCTGCATGCTGAAGTTGCCCTGGTTGGTCGCCTTGGATTTCTTGCCTATGACCTTCATGTCAATATACATCATGGTGTGTCTGCTCAGGCTTTTCTTCACCCACCAGATTGAATAGAAGTTTATGTTCTCGCCCACGACGTCCCAGTTTATCCTTCCGTTGTTCGTGCCGGAGGCGCTCACGTGGAAGAACGTCCTTATCTGGTTCGTGATGTGCTTGGCCACTCCCCAGGGATTGTGACCTGTGTAATGAAGCCATACGTACCTGTCGGGCACGAGGCAGTCATCTATTATCTTTATCGTTTCTGTCTTCACCATGTTATCACGGTTTCCTGCTATTTAGTTTGAAGGTGACTATTGTCACCTTCTCTCTCAGACAAGCGGACCCTTATCTCTGTGCTTCTCGAGCAGGGGCTGGCCGAGCTTCTTCGCGCGCTCGATGAACTCGTAGGGAACGTCATTGCATGAAGGGCATTCGGGAGAAACCATCCATTCCGCCTCTTTTCCCTGGTGCTCTAGCGCAAGGGGGAATATCCTGCAGTTAAGTGGCCGGACTTCCTCTATTGAGCAATTCCCCTCTTTGAGGAAAGGGCAGGTTTCGCCGCGGATGATGTAGTAATCCCCGCGCTTCTCGAAAATCTTCCTGCGCTTGAGAAAACCCAGCCTTGCCCCCATGATTATGTTCTCCCTTTCTTCCGGAAGCACGACAGGCCTTGAGCAGCACCTCCTGTCGCAACCGCTGCAAAAATCCCTGGTAAAACTATTCCCGGACATTTGACCTCGCTTGCAAAGGGCTGCTAATTGGCGGGAGCTGCCGCGTGCTCCTCAGGCTTGTGCATTGCCGCGATCTCCTGGAAGAACTCCTTCATCCTCCTCTCGAACAGCACGACGGAATGCCTGCAGTCCTCGGCGTACTCCTCCCTCTTCTTGTGGTAGAAAGCCCTGTGCCAGAACATCCTCAGCATCTCGTAGAAAAGGGACCTCTGCCATACCGTGTCCTGGGGATATTCCGTCCTCAGGAGGCCCCTTACCAT
>JBGPBG010000142.1:0-2692 GCA_041481105.1 Candidatus Aenigmatarchaeota archaeon | reverse complement strand
GCCTCCCTCGCGAGCCTCATCACATCAAGCGCATATTCAAAGAAGACAGTGGGCTCAGTGTAAGTATATGCTATCCCCGGGACCTTGTAGCTCTTCGCGAGCTCCACAACCCTTTCAGGAGCCATCTCCTCCGCAACCACCTCTGTTTTTTCCGGATGGGATATCTCCCAGTTCTGGCAGAAGGAGCACATGAGGTTGCAGCCGGTAGTCGCGATTGAAAGGCATTCCGTCCCGGGAGCGAAATGGAACAAAGGCTTCTTCTCTATCGGGTCTATGTGCAGGGAGCACAGCTTGCCGTAAACCACGGAATAGAGCGTTCCACCCTGATTTTTCCTGGCTCCGCATGCGCCTATCTTCCCGTCCTGTATTATGCAGAACCTTGGACAAAGAACACACCTTACCTTGCTCGCTGCCATCTTTGAATAGAAAAGAGCTTCTTTCATATGCATTAAAATACGATTCTGTTATAAATTAATAGCGCTTAAACGCCTTGTTAATGACGTACGCCTCCGTAGCTCAGCTGGTAGAGCGGCTAATTGACGAGTCAATCCGCAAGCCTCGTAAGCAGCAGGTCGTGGGTTCAAATCCCATCGGGGGCTTTATTCTATCATATTTATGCCAGCGGTCAGAACAATATTAAACTATGGACCTGCCCTTCCTTGCCGGCCTCTCGAACGTGGACATGATAATACTCATAGGGGCGGGGATAGTTTTTCTCGTGCTGGCTTACATGATTTTCAAGCAGATAGTGAAAGCAGTAATTATAGGCGCAATCTCAGCATCAATCCCTGTCGTGCTCTACCTTCTGGGTTTCGATATAGGGCTTAACATCCAGACCGTGATATGGTTCGGGCTGGCAGGAATCGCCACATACTTCGTGTATGACGTGATCAATGGCTGGATGACCGTGATAAGGATAATAACCTGGCCCATAAGGCGGGCTCTCAGGAAGCCTGCCAGCCAGCCCAAAGAGAAAGAGGGGAAGCCCAAGGACTTCAGCCCCAAGGAAGACAAGAAGGATGCCAAAGGGAAGGAGAAAGAAAAATCCTGATATCGTCCTGGAACAGCATCTCTTATTTATTTTACATTAACTATAATATAATATAGCAGTTAGCTTCACCCATAACGGTTTACATTACACGATTCAGGCGCTTCGGGACCGGTACATCCGCTATAAGAGATGATAATTTGACTTATTCCCGTTACATAAAGAGAAAAGGGAAAATCTACGGACCTTATTACTACAAAAGCGTGAGGGATGAAAAGGGCGATGTATTGAACGTTTATGTCGGGAGGAGACCTTCTCCGGAATCTCCAGAGAGTAAAAGGCACACATCTTCCAAGTCATTGCCAATGAAACTGTTTTTTGCGTCTGTTTTCGTTTTGGTTTTTTTCGTTTTTGGGATTTCTTACACATCTTTCATGCTGACAAAGGAATTCCTTTACTCCGAAACGCTTAACATAAGTGCTAAAGAAAGCATGAGCCAAATCTGGGTTCCTGAAAATCCAGGCAACATCACCTCCTTCCACATATCCGGCTACATAAAAGGCAATGGCACAGCAAGGGTTTATTTGAAAACTAAGGATAAGAACTATCTTGTTTTCGACAGCTCAAAATCAGAAATCCTGAATATAACAGCCCAAGAAGTTCCCATTACAGGATATGTTGCAAGAGAAAAAGAGAGCATTCCAGCTTTTAACGAAACAGGAGCTCAGAGCGAATCAGGACAATCTGCAATTGATGGAAACATCACTCAGAAAAATCCATCAATTCAGGAAGAGGCAACACAGCTGTTAAACATTACAGGGAATGTTACAAGCTCTGCGGAAAATTTAACTGAAAAAGAAATGAATGAAACAGAACATGCAGAACTTCCAAAAGAAATCATTTACAGATTTGATAAATCCTGCATAGAAAGCTGCACATTTGAGGCCTCAGATAAAGAATATACACTTTGGATAGAAATTGAGAATGACACGACTCTTAATATAAACGGTGTGATTTACACTGTTTCTACTCAGACGGATTTGGAAAAAGAGGCTAGGGAGCTTGAGAAGAGGTTTGCTGTAAATGTCAGCAAAATGGAGAAAGTCGGAGGAAAGTACAATGCTGTATTCAGCAAAGGGAACTCTTTTGTTAAATTGCTCGGGCTGGGGAGTATTGCAGATGTTAAAGAGATAAAGACTGCAAGGATGGACAGTGTTAAGGTAAAAAACAGGAACGTAAAGCTCGGAACAGATATATTTGCCGCTGACATTCCTGGAATCCAGAATGCCGAGATAACGCTGGAAAAGAAAGGGAATGTGAACGCGATACTGGAATGCCCCGCCTATGATATGGAATCAGATTCCTGCCCCGAATGGATTGATTCCGGAATCCCCTTCCTGGATAACGGGACCCACATAACATTCACAGTTAACCATTTTTCCGGCTACGCGGGAGCGGACATATCAATAATAAACGTGCAGAGCTATCCCTCAGTGGGAGGGAACTGGACCGTAGAGTTCAACACAACAGGCTATGCCAATCTTACAATAACAGCTGTTAATGGCACGCAATGGTCTGACTCTTCCGAAGGATACGACCTGAGGTTCCTTGAGATAAGGTGCGGAAGCCAAACCCTTGGATATACATGGATTGACAACGGTTCCGGAAATGGCTCCATTTTTGTGGAGAATTATTCTTGTAATG
>JBGPBG010000141.1:0-2708 GCA_041481105.1 Candidatus Aenigmatarchaeota archaeon | reverse complement strand
GGGAGACCCGTTCCGCCCTGGGCAGCATAGAAGGGAGATTAAGCGAGATGGAGATGAAGCTCGAGGACGTGAGCGAGACCCTCACAGACCTCAAGCCCCAAAGGTTTGCAAAGGAGTTGCAAAAGAAGGAAGAAGAGATCAAGATGCATGAGGCAAGGCTCGAGAAGCTGGATGACATGAATTCCACAATTCTCAAGCGCGTGAACCAGATACAGATAATTCTCGAGAAACTGGGAAACATAGAAAGCATAGCGGATATGACCAAAGACATCTCCAAAAAACTCATGTCAATAGATGACAAGGAGAAGAAGATAACAAGGCTTGCAGACAAGATAGACAACATGTTTGTGGAAATAAACAAGAGGCTTGAGGACTTCATGTTCTACAAGGCGAAACAGGACTCTCTTGACGACCTTTCAAAGGAAATGCTGAAGTCCATGGATGAACTGACAACAAAGCTCACAAGATATGCAGAGAAGGATGACCTGGAGATTCTGAGAGATACGCTGGAAAACAAGATCAATTCAGCCATGAAGGAAGGAGAGATGCCCAGGGTTTCCAAGCAGTTCCAGCAGGAAAAATCCGAAGTCGAATCTCTCATGGGGCTGCTTGACGAGCAGTTCAAGAAGGGCCAGATATCAAAGAAGGACTATGAAAAAGCGAAGGGGGCCAATCTGCAAAAGATGAGGGAGATGGAAGGAGGGGCGCAAAAAGCACTTCCAATAGCAGAGAGCAAGGAAACTATAATAGAGCAGATGCCTCCTGTTGTGGAGGAAGAAGCAGAGACCCCAATTCCACAAGAACCTGAAGTCCAAAAAGAAGAATCAGGCCTAGCCCAGGCAGCAAAAATCGCTCAGCCTCCTGAATCCGAACCAAAGAAAGAAACCGGAGCGAAGGAGAAGAAAGAGACCGCTCCCGCGAAACCAACCCCAGTCAAGAAAGCGATTCTCTCAAATGAAGAAGAGAAGACAGTTACAAAAGATGAAATCGCAAAAAAAATAGCAGCCGAGAAGCCCTTTGACAAGAAGCAGAAGATGCTTTCCGACATAGAATATTCGTTCAGGAAAGGAATCATAAGCCAGAAGGCCTATGAAACAGCCCAGAAAATGATAATGTCCAAAAAATTCTAACACTTGGAAAGAAGGTGTCACAAAGAACGAAGGCGACAAGAGTCGCCTTCCAACTAAGAGACACATTCAAACTTAAAAAGTGCTGAATTATGAAAAACAAAGAAAGGAAAATCGGGTTTGCTGTCATTTTCCTGCTCATGCTGGCGTTCTGGCTGCTTCTGACAGGATTCACATACGAGGAGGTTATAGCAGGCTGCATAGCTTCCCTGATAGCGGCTGCCATGAGCTACAAGCTTTTCACCTGGGAAAAAAGCTATCCGAAGCGTTTCCTATGGCTGCTGGCTTATATCCCTTACTACATTTATGCGGAGATTATGGCCCATTTGGAAGTCATCTCCCTAATCCTTACTGGAAAAATAAACCCCGGGATTGTTGAGATTGACAACGCCCACAGCTCGGATTTCGGGACAACCGCCCTTGCAAACTCAATAACAATGACTCCAGGAACCCTCACGCTCGAGACCCAACCCGGGAAACTTTACATCCATTGGCTCAACATGAAGAAAGACAAGAGTAGCATTACATCCGGATTCGAAAGGTTTCTAAGGAAGGTATGGCAATGACGTATGAAATCCCTATTTATCTCCTGCTTGCAGCCTCCGGATTCTGCATCCTGCGCATAATAAGAGGGCCTTCCATCCCGGACAGGGTTCTGGCAACAGACGCATTCGTATCAATAATAATATCCATAATGGTCCTGCTCTCCCTCGAAACCAACGATTTCCTCATGGACATAGCAATAGTTTATGCCGTGCTTGGATTCCTTGGAACTATAGCCATATCTAAATATATGGAAGGGGAAAAACTTGGTGAATGAAATGATAGGTCTTGCGCTCATATTCGCTGGTTCGATAATTTCGATCATAGGGGCTTTCGGGTTGATAAGATTCCCAGATATATACAGCAGAAGCCATGCCCAGACAGTCGTGAACGTTGGAGGGACATGCCTCATCCTTCTCGGAGTATTTTTCCAAGCTCCTTTCTTTTCCCTATATTCCGTGAAATCCATTCTCCTCATAATCTTCATCTTCCTCACATCCCCAGTAGGCACGCACGCAATCGCGAGGGCGGCCTATAAATCCGGCGTGAAGCCGAGGAAGCTCCAGGAGGACGAGCTCGGATACAAGATAATCGGGACAGAAAAACCTTTAGCCCAGCCGAAAGAGAAGGATTATGAAAAAACAAAGCAAACTAAATATAAGTTCAGAACAAAAAAGTTTTTTAGAAAAAGGAGATTACATGCGTAAGAAAGAATTCCCCTACACCCCTCTCGGGAAAATCGCCAAGAAATCCGGAGCAAAGCGAATCTCGGATTCCGCGCTGAAAGCCATGAGGAACATGCTGCTGGAAGAGGCGGAAGAGAAGGCAAGGGATATAGTCACTGTTGCAGAGCATTCCGGACGGAAGACCGTTCTCAGAAGGGACGTCAGATTCGTCTTGAGGAAGAGACATGAAAAAGAAGGCGTTTCATAGAACGAAGGTGCCTTGACGCCTTCACTCCAGGAATCATTTCCTGAAAGCCCCCGCCACAATGAGCGGGAATATTATTGTCGCGTCTCCATAGACTTTCACACTTTT
>JBGPBG010000140.1:0-2722 GCA_041481105.1 Candidatus Aenigmatarchaeota archaeon | reverse complement strand
CTGGCGAGGTCAAGGGGGTTCTTGGGGACCTTGAAGCCGGAGTTCGTGCAGAAGGTCCCGAACCCGAACTCGTCCTGGCTGGTTTTCCCGATTATAACGCCGTTTTCCATCTTTATCCTGGTCGCCACAGTCGAATCGAATGGAGGGATATAAGTCTCCAGAATCCTGCTCCCTGCAGTGCACCTAAGCCCGGAAACGCATATGTTATCCTTCACAGAGACAGGGAGCCCGAACAGCTTGAGGGAAGGCGACGTTGTCGCCTTCAGGCTCTTCAGCTTCCCTTCCCTGCTTTTCCTGTGAGGCTTTTCAGCAACAGTCACAAAGAACCCGTACTTCTGGTCTAGCTGCTTTACCTTTACAAACAACTTATCATAGAAATCTTCAAGATTTATGGAATCCGCCTTCTCAAGGAATTGGGAAACGCTCATGCGGTAATTCATACATGATATTTGCGCACAGATAATAAAAATGCGTGCCAGTCTCTTTAAGTTTAAAAAGTTTGCATACAATTAAAAACATGAGCGAATTTACAGCATATCTGCCTATTGTTGGCATCCCGGCTGCTGTTGGCATAGCGTTTTTTGCGGACGCAGCTCTGGAATATAATTCTAGAATGGCCAAATACAGGAACGAATCAGAAGGCCCGCAGCTGTCATTTGATTTTGCAAAACCGGGGAAACCAAGATATAGGGATTGCTTTGGCAAGGCATGGAATGATCTTTGCTTAAAGTAATTCTATATAGAAACCACATGATTTCTTATTAACTTAATATTTGTTTCCATGGTTTAAATTCCCCTACGTGAGGGTTTCATAAGGTTCCCCAACCAAGATTAAGCAGGGAACAGCAGCCATTTTCCTCCCTTGAATAATCGGGGGTGGTAGAATGGAAACAACCGCACAAAAACAGGCGATTTCTAGGCAGCCCGTGATAGCGACCATATACAAGCCGCCCGGAGGAAAGATCAAACAGGGAAAGTATCCTGACGGCTTTCAGGAGGAGGACTTCGTTCTCGACAAACCTTTGCCTAAGCCGGACAAAAAGAAATACGGGGATCCGGAGTTCGGAGGCGGACCGAAGCCGGTCTACAAGGGAGCGGGAGCGAAGAAAGCGCCAAAGATAAGGGATTACGGGAAGGACAGCCCCAACCTTGAAACCCTTATCGAGCAGTACATCAGCGAGCTCCAGAAATATCTGAAAGGCAGGAACATAAAGGCGGGGATAGTTTTCCTGCCGTACAGCAGGAATTGATGAGCCCAGAAGGCGACTTCGTCGCCTTCTGTTTTTATTAAAACAACCCCCAAATAACTTATTATGTCCCTCAAGAAGCCCCCGAGCATGCGCTCCAAGAAGCGCTATCTCATTTTCCGGCTCCATTCAAGCGAGCCTGTGAACTTCCAGGACATGAAGAACGCTGTGTGGAACTCCGTGCTGAACTGGCTCGGGGACAACGAGGCCCCCAACGCGGACATCCATATCGTGAAGAACCTCTGGCGTCCGGGCGACCAGACAGGCTTCATCCGCTGTCATCCCAAGTACGTGGACCAGGTGAAGATGGCCCTCGCTCTCGTGCACCAGATAGGCGACCAGAAGGTGATTTTCCAGACCGTGCGGGTTTCAGGGACCATAAAGAGCGGGAAGGCTAAGGCTTTCCGGAAATAAAAAAACTGGCTGTTTCTTGCGAGGGGTTATTGAGCCAGGCCAAAAGCTTAATATATAAGGAAAACAATAATTACCATAGTGGTAATTATGGACAAATATACAGAGTTGTATGCCTGGATATGGAAGGCCTTCGGGAAGGATTCGTTCTCGATAGACCAGTTCAGGGCTACCTTTCCGGTTTCACAGGGGCCCAAAATAGCGCATGATTTGATAATGAACCCCTATTTGAAGAGGGTGGGGCATGGCATGTATACAGCCGCAAGCCCTTCCGAGTTGGTTGAGACCGCAACAGAAAAGGAGGCAGATTTGGGCATATTGGAGGGAACAGGAAAGGACTATGCTTTTTCCGAGAACACGTCCGTCTCCATATGGACAGACGGGTATTACTGGACCGGGTTCACGAAGGGCTTCAGGCCGGTGAGCGTGATAATAAACAGGAAGGATAGGGCTTTCTGGGCCAGATTCTTAAGAAGCAATGGAATCAAATACGTCTTTGAAGGGGAGAACAAAACCTTGTATGGGCAGGTCTTTGTGTTGCATCCTCAAGAGAAGGTTTATTATCAGGAAAAGGAAGGCTTGAAGGTGATTCCGTTGGACGAGGTTTTGGATTTCTGCTTTAGGCATGAATTGATATACCAGCCCGCATTGGAATATTTGCGCGCAAAATATGGAACAGGATACAGAAGGAGGAAGCATGAAAATGCTTGAAAGGGAGCAGGCATGCCTTGAGCTGCTCAGGAAGCTGCCGCAAAAATTTGTGCTTGTGGGGGGCTATGCGACCAGTTCTTTTGAATTCCCAAGATTCTCAGTGGACCTTGACCTGGTTATCCAGGAGAAGGACATGCAAGAGTTCAGCCGTGTTCTGGAAAAAGAAGGGTTCAAGCTAGTTACTGATACTGGAGAATTTGCAGCTTCCTACAAAGGCAGATTCATAAGGTTCGAGAAAAAGATCGGGGAGCTTCCGGTTAGTGTGGACCTGCTTGTGGGCATGATACAGGCAAGGCAGACCGGAACGGCCTATTCCTTTGCCTACCTGTGGAAGAATTCTGAAACCCGGAGAG
>JBGPBG010000139.1:0-2730 GCA_041481105.1 Candidatus Aenigmatarchaeota archaeon | reverse complement strand
CTCCTGCAGAGAGTCGGACGTTCCGGCCACTCGCTCTCCCGCCTCTCTGACGGGATAATAATCTCCACAGACCCCGACGACGCCTTCGAAGCCACTGTGATAACCTCTCTCGTAAAGAAAGGTTGGGTGGAACCCACCTTAACCTATCCAAAAGGCCTGGATGTCCTTGCCCATCAGATTGTAGGCCTCAGCCTTGAGGAGTACAAAATCAGCCATGATAAGGCCTACGAACTCATAAGGAGGGCAGAGCCATTCAAAGACATAACCAAAGAGGAATTCCTGGAGACAGCAAGGCTCATGCAGAAGCTCGGCTTCCTCTGGGTGGATTCAAAATTCTCAGAAACCCCAGAGCTCAGGCGCAGGCAGAAGGCCTGGGTTTACTATTACTCAAATCTGACCACAATCCCTGACGTGAAGAATTACCAGCTCTTCGACGTGGTCTCGAACAAGCCCGTGGGAAGCCTTGATGCTGAATTCATCTCCCTCCACGGAAATCCGGGAACCTCCTTCATAATCAAGGGCCATGCCTGGAGGATTCTTGACGTCACGCCAAACAAGATATTCGCAGAGCCCGTGAAAGGGCTGCAGGGAGCGATACCCGCATGGGAAGGAGAGCTCATACCAGTCCCTTTCGAAGTCTCACAGTCTGTCGCGAAACTCAGGAAGGATATATCAAGGAAGCTCTCGCTTCCACAATCCAAGGCCGTGGAATCCATAACATCTCTCTATCCTGTGACAAAAGACACTGCCGAGAAAATGCTTGCTTATGTGAAGAGGCAGACCAAGTGGGGTTTTGTTCCCAGCGATACAGAAATCCTTGTGGAGCACTATGCTGACATAGAGGATTCCTGGTTAGTGATTCATGCTCCCTGGGGATCCCTCGTCAATGACACCATAGGCCGCGTTCTTGCGGCCCTGCTCACAACCAGGACAGGATCTGTTGGCTTGCAATCAGATCCATACCGCATAATCCTCAAGCTCCAGAAATCCTCTGATTGGAGCGTAGCGGTAGACACCTTCAAGAACCTGCGGCCGGAGGTCCTGGAACCAGTTCTCATGGCCATACTTCCGAACACCGAGCTGTTCATCTGGAGATTCATCCATGTTGCCAAGCGTTTCGGGGTGATAGCCAAGGACGCGGAATACGGGAAAGGCTACATAAAGAAGGTCGCGGAAGCGTATGCAGGCACTCCTGTCTATAGGGAGGCCCTGAACGAGGTCTTCCATGAGAAGCTTGACCTGGAGAGGGCTAAATCCATCCTTGAATTCCTCCATTCAGGAAAGCTCAAAATCCATGTGGAGCTTGGCCTCTCCCCGTTCGCAGAGGCAGGGCTCATGCGCAAGTACGAGATAGTCGCCTCTGAAAGGCCGGACAAGGAGATATTCGAGATTTTCAGGAAGCGGCTTATGGAGACGCGCGTGGGCCTCGTTTGCGCGAACTGCGGCATATGGGCAACCATATATGCGGTAGAGGACCTCCCCAAGAGAATCCAGTGCCCGATTTGCGAAGCAGGGTTCATATCAGTCGTCCCTTCCAAATACGTGCTGGAAGCCCAGGAGCTCGCAAAAAAGCACCTCGCGGGCAAGAAGCTGAAGGAGTGGGATGCAAAGCACTGGGAGATGATGTCTGACTCCGCAAGCCTGGTGATAGCCTCAGGCAGGAACGCGGTCATCGCGCTCGCAGGCCGCGGTGTCGGCAGGAAGGCAGCAGGAAGGGTTCTTGCAAAACCTTACAAGACAGAGGACGAGCTCCTGCAAAACATACTCCATGCAGAGCAGACCTACGCCCGCAACAGAAGGTTCTGGAAGGATTAAAAGCTTGCTATGCTTATTTTTAACAGGCGGACGCTATGCCCGGAAATGAATTCACGCACGAAGAAGCGAAAATAATAGCCGGATATACAGTAAAGCTTATGGAAGATTATGATGTTTCACTCTTTGAAGCAGTTAAGACCGCGAAAAGAGAGTATAGGAAGCTGGAAAAACTGGGGCGCGACCGCCAGCTTCTTGTGCCTTACTGATTTGGCCGAAGCGGCTGGTTTATACTTAAATTTTTTACCACCTTATTCTGATCATGCACAAACTTGGCTGTTTGTATCTTGACATCATTTCGCTTCCATGCCTGTTTATGAGCAAGGAGAATAACGCGAAATACCACCTCACTCATGTGTGTCCAAAATGCCCAGAAGAAAGGAGAAAGCTCAGGAAGATTAACGGGGTTGATGAGTGCTGGTGGAACCATAACTGGGAGAATGGAAATTATGATATAACGAAGAATTTCGGTGCCTGGAACTACCTGACGCAGTATCTAAAATAACTTTTCAACCAGCTTTATCTCCATGCTCTTTATGGAATTGCCATCCTCCCCGAAGACAAATCTCCCCTTGACCCTCTTCCCCTTCAAAACCAGCGGCAGCCAATGCCTGTCATCCTGCCACATTTTATCGTAAGGTATTCCCTCGAAAGCGAACCATTCCGGCCTCATCTCCCTGCTCTCCTTCGGCTTCCCTTTCCATTCCTCCACGAGGAAAACGTGAACTGTCTGGTCCCAGTGCCTTATTTTGGGAACGTGCGGGAATCCAAACGTCAGTTCGCAAACCTTCATTATGCTTCCCGCCCGCACTCCAAGCTCTTCATGGAGCTCCCTTATTGCAGCCTCTTCCAGGCTTTCCCCCTTCTTGACCTTCCCGCCGAAACCGTTGTACTTTCCCTGGCCGAATCCATGCTTCT
>JBGPBG010000138.1:0-2774 GCA_041481105.1 Candidatus Aenigmatarchaeota archaeon | reverse complement strand
TGATGTTGTTGTTCGAGCCGGAGTTCAGGTATAAGCCGTAATTAGTGTTGTAGCTCGCAGTTATATTCGTGAGGTTGTTCCAAGAGCTGGATTCAAGGTAAATGCCATAGCTATTCTGCGAAGCATTTATATCCGTAAGGTTAGAATTCCTGGAGTCCCTAAGGTAAAGCGCATAAGCCGTCCCCGCAGTATTCAGGAAAAGCGAGCTGTTGTATATTGTCACATTGCTCGAGTATCGTACGTATATCCCGTACGTGAAGTAAGACACGTTCGCGCAGTTCTTAATGACTGTATTATTCGCACCGTCAGCCGCCTCGGAGAATATTCCATAATAGTTCGCGCTGTTGTTGCCCTGTATAATCTTCCCGTCGCAGTCAATCGTGACGTTATCCTTCCCGGACATGTTTATGCAGTGCCCATTCGCGGAAAGGTCCGCAGTAAGCTGCAGCGTGTCCCCGGAGGACATGGACCCATTCTGGAGGTACTGGGAGCAGACAGTACAATTGTTGCAAGTGTAAGTCAGCCCCTGCACACTCGCTTGCCTGTCCTCCGTGACGTTAAGATTCCCGGCTGTGTCGTTCCCGTACATGCGGAAGTAGTAGCTCCCAAGCAGTAGGCCGGTTATGTTCTTGTAGCAGTACATCTTGCCTGTGTCAAGAGTCATGGAGATGTTGCTCCAGCTCCCGTTGTTCCAGTTAAGGATACAAGTACTCAGGTTCTCGTTGGAGGAAACGTTCACGAATATCCAGTTGTTGGAGGTGGCAGAACCGTTGGTTGCTGGGGAGGTGAACCAGAGGTTGGGCTTGGTAACGTCAACAGTCAATGTCCTCTGCTCCGTTGAATTTACATTCCCTCCAAGATCCTGCGCATAGGCCCTGTAGATATAGTTTCCCTCAGCCAGTCCCGTGAAGTTGTGGTAGAGCCTGTACAAACCAGCATCATAGGATGCACTCACCTCTTCCGGGGACAAAACCCTCTTATAAATCTGGACTTCATCAATAGTGCCGTTGAAATTAAATGTACCGCCGTCCCTCATTCCAATCAAAAGGGGCTTGTCATTCAAAATAGAGCGAGATCCCAGTCCATTGTAAACCACTGTCAGATTTTGCTCGCTCCCGTTCAGGTATATCTTTATGCCGTATGCTGAACCGTTTCCGTTATAGGTGAAACAAGCATGATACCACTGGTTTGCAGACAAGACATTGCCTGTATCTACCTGTATCTGATAATAATAGAGTCCATCGTAATAATTTATCAGGAAAACTCTGAGCAAAGTACTTGCGCCCAACTCCCATCCAGGATTAGCTCCGGAGCCTTGCAGTTTACTGATCAGAACCTTGCCGCTGGCAGTCTGGTATGGATAGAACCAGAGGCATCCGCTGAAAGCGTCAGTTCTTTCGAAGTCAAAGGCAGTCTCATTGGATATCAAAACATAGTCATCGCTTCCGTCAAAATCCAGAGCCTTCCCAAACTTGCCCGAGTTATTGTATGCTGGGCATGTATTTCCCGAACAGTTCCCGTTATTCCCCCACGTGCTCCAGTCTATGAAGAAAGTGTTATTCTCTCCCGTCTCGTTATTGAGCCTCCACCACCCCACCAGGGAGCGGTTCCAGTCTATAAGGCCTGTGGTATTGCTCGAATCGTTTATCGAGACATTCACATAGCTCCAGTTCCTGCTTACAGCAGCATTGTTATCATCAGTGGGAGGGACGAAGGATATGAGGGGAACTGCCATATCCACCGTAACCTGCCTGTCCTCCGTCACGTTCATGTTCCCCGCCGTATCGTTCCCATAAACCCTGAAGTAATAGCTTCCTGAAGTGAGGGATGTCATGTTCACATAGCAGTAGCTTCCTGTGGCGGTCATGCTCACATTCTGCCAGCTCCCGTTGTACCAGTCCAGAAGGCACGCGTTTAGAGCCTCGTTCGCGGAGACGTTCACGAATATCCAGCTGTTCGAGGTGGTGGACTGGTTGCTGGAGGGGGAGGTGAACCAGATGTCAGGAGGGGTAGTGTCCCCAGTCGAAGTCAGGTTAATTGTCGCTTGCCTGTCTTCTGTCACATTCATGTGGCCTGTGGAATCATTTCCGTATACCCGGAAGTAATAGGCCGTGTTGTTCGTGAGGCCTGTGATGTTCGCATAGCAGTAGCTTCCTGTGACAGTCATGCTCTGGTTGGTGTTGTTAGAGACCCAATTAAGCGTGCACCAGGAAAGAGTCTCGTTCGCGGAGACATTCACATAAATCCAGGACTGGTTCTGGGTGTAGGACTGGTTGGCTAAAGTAGGGGACACAAACCTCAGATAGGGCGGGTCTTCTGCTAAGGGGAGATAATCGTATTCGGAATAGACCGGATTGTAACTGGAATCGCATATGCCGTCGTTTCCTGAGTCTGTGCACGTGTCCGAAAACCCTGCCTGGGAGGAGTTGGTCCAATAGTTACCTCCTATGCAGGGTCCGCCTATTGTGTTGGGTCCTCTGGAACAATTCAGGGTGGTGTTCCAGTAGTTTGTGTTGCCGGCGTCGTTGGAGCCTAGATTGACCGAGTTGTTCAGGTAGTTGTTGTAGAAGGAATTGTAGATGGGATACCAGAGATAACCCTCATCATCCCACATCTCTAGATAAATTCCATAGTTGGTGTTGTTCTCTATGCGGGAGTTGTTTATCGTGTTGTATCGCGATTGGGCCCAAAGGTATACACCTGTCTGCAGATTATGCATGGCTGTCACATTCATGAGGGTGTTGTTATCGCTGAATTCAAGCAAAAGCCCGCGT
>JBGPBG010000137.1:0-2781 GCA_041481105.1 Candidatus Aenigmatarchaeota archaeon | reverse complement strand
GTCGTCAATCTCACGTTCAGGTGTCTGCTGACATATTCCAACTAACTTATTTTTTGCTAGACGCGTTCTGCATCATACGTTTCCATGTACACGTTCTTGCCGCTTTCACATAATTTATTCAGATGGTTTAATAAATCCTTCACACAGACATCGAAATGCTTGCTGCAGAAGTAGAGCGAGACAAGCTCCTTCCTCTGCTGCCTTTTCGGATCCAGCTCCATTATGAGGGCTTCCCTGTCAGGCGCCTTCGTGCATCCATGGAAATTGCATTTTTTATTGAAACCCCTGATATCAAAACAGTTCGATATCAGCTCCATCCTCTGATCCATAACATTCGCCTTTTCAAATCAAAGGTGTCAGCAGACACCTTCCCTGCATCTGTTACGCCTCAGGAAGGACTCGAACCTTCGGCCACTCGGTTAACAGCCGAGTGCTCTACCTGCTGAGCTACTGAGGCTCAACCCACTTTCGGTTTCATAGTAAGAGATAATTATTTCTGTAACTAATGGAGATAAAGGTTTTAAAAGACTGCAAACCGCCCATTCAGAAAAGCCTGTAAATCAGAATGAACAGCCACCTGAGCCAGTGGGGCGGGTCAAATATAAAACTTTCGGATACACTATAACTCCATGAAAGTTCTCATACTTGGTTCAAAGGAATACCCAATGGGTTCAAATAAAGGAAACGATCCTATACCGTCCGGGGGCATGGAGACCTACATAGACGATCTGGCCCCGGAGCTTTCAAGACACTGCAAACTTCTGATAATAACAAGGAAATTCAAAGAAACTAAAAAAATCGAACGTTTGAGTAACATTGAAATCCATCGTGTGCCGTACTTGAAAGGTAAATACTTCAGGAACCCCACGTTCAATCTGGCTTCCTTTCTCAAATCTCTAAGCCTGATAAAAGAAGCCGATATAATATATCCGCAAGGTCTTGTGGCTTCTTTTTTTGGCTGCGTTATTTCAAGATTATCAGGCAAACCTGTTATATGCAGACCTGCAGGAATTGCTTATGAGCAGTACGGATTTCCCATAAGCAGGATACTCTATTTCCTGATGAAGAATGTTTATAGAAGATGCGATTGCGTGATTTTCCATTCTGAGGGTGAGAGAAACAATTTCATAAAAATCCTAGGATTTGCTCCTAAAAGGAGCGAGATAATCCTTACAGGAATCCCTGTTGAAAAATTTTCCCACAAAACCAAAAGCACTAAGAAATCATTCGGAATTTCTGAAAGAACCACAGTTATTGGCTTTATCGGAAGGTTTGTGGAAATAAAGGGACTGGAATATCTTGTCAGAGCAGCACATCTGCTGAAAAACATGGACACAAAGTTCATGCTCGTGGGTGACGGCCCGCAGAAGCCGCAAATAGAGAGCCTGATAAGAAGCCTCGGTCTGGAAGAGAAATTCATTTTTGCAGGCTTCAGGCGGGACATCCCAAACGTTCTGGCGGTCATGGATATATTCGTGATACCCTCCACTTCGGAGGGCCTTCCCACATCACTTCTGGAAGCCATGGCGGCAGGAAAGGCGTGCATAGTTACAGATATAGGGCTTCCAATCGCTCATAAAGAGACCGGATTAGTCGTTCCTCCAAAAAATCCCGAGAAGCTTGCTGATGCTATGGGAATTCTACTTGAAGACAAAAAGCTAAGGGAGTTTCTTGGCCATAATGCACAAAAATTTGTAATGGAAAACTGCACGCTCGAGAAAGCAGCAAAAAGGCATGTGGAAATTTTCGGGGGTTTGAAATAAGAAGATAATGGGGATAACCGCATAATCTTAATCTGGGAACGCAGGAGGCAGCCTCCTCTTGTGCTCCGTCGAATCATGCATCCTCTTCACCTTCTCGACAAGTTTCGGGTCCATATCCTTCGTGTTGCCTCTAGTCATCCCTTCTATGATAGTGTCCAGCTGATCGTACGTTATTCCCATTTCCTTCTCGTCAGTTTGACCATCCCAAAGACCCGCCGATGGCGGCTTGTCTATTATTTCCTGGGGCATGCCAAGCTCCGCTGCGAGCTTCCTGACCTCTCTCTTGAGGAGGTGGGATATCGGGAGTATGTCCACTCCACCATCCCCATACTTGGTGAAGTATCCAGTGAAGGATTCCGTCCTGTTGTCGGTCCCGGCGACGATGTATCCGAGACTGTTTGCAAAGTAGTACAGTGTGAGCATCCGCAGCCTTGGCTTGACGTTCGCCTTCGCGATGTTGTTCCCAGCAGGGAACGTTTTCATGAGCATGTCATATACGGGAGCCAGATCCACAATCTGCATTTTTATCCTGAACTTCTTTGCAAGCGTTTTTGCGTGTTCCGTGTCAGTCGGGTTCGAATGGCATGGCATGATCACACCAAGGACGTTGTCGCCCATAGCCTTCTTTGCCAGTGCCGCCACGACAGATGAGTCTATGCCTCCGCTCAGTCCTACAACGATCCCTTTAGCTCCGGACTGTTTTACCTTTTCCTTTATCCAACCAGGTATTTCAGAATTCATTTAATCCACCCCTTGTCTCCAGCTACATGATATTGGATTCCAGCCTTGCCGAAATCTATATCCCTCCAGATGCAGGTGTTGTCAAGGACAAACCTGCACTTCTTGAGATTATCAACAATGACTTTGTTAGGCGTGAACTTGTAAAGCTGGTGATCCGCCACTATGAGGACCGCATCGAACTCCTGCAGCCCCTCCGGAAATCGGAAGGTTTCGCATCCTGTTATCCTCTTTATCTCCTCCGCGGAGTAGAGTGGGTCGTGTATCTTCACAGAAATCC
>JBGPBG010000136.1:0-2812 GCA_041481105.1 Candidatus Aenigmatarchaeota archaeon | reverse complement strand
TATCTTGGATGTTTCTCCCATGTTCAGCAGGGTTGTCCTGTACTTGAATTCTCCTCCGGGCTCTATTGTTTTTGTTAGTGCTTCTATCTTCACGTCAAGGAGAGCCTCGGGAACCTTTTCCACCTTTATTGTCACGGGTGTCTTGTGTGTTATGTTCTTGCCGGCTATTGTTGTTATTATGTCTCCCGTGTATATTCCGGGCGCTGTTGTTGGAAGTGCAGAAACCTTTATCTTCACCACGCCTGTGGATTTTGCAGATACATTGAACTGGGTTTTTTCTAGTGTTATTAGCTCCCATATATCCCCATCCACCTTTACATCAGCCACAACTTGTGTGTCCAGGTTGTTTAGCAGTTCTAGAGAGTGGATTTCAAACTCCCCCTGTTTAAGTGTAACGAAAAGTAATGTTGATTTTTATTTCAACAGGAAGCCCTGCTCCTGCACCTGCTCCGCCACCAGCTGCGCCTCCTCCTGCTCCGCCACCAGCTGCGCCTCCTCCTGCTCCGCCTCCTGGTGGTTGTGGAGGTATTACTATCGGGCAGTCTACCGGGCAGTTCGCATTTGATTCGCCATAGGAGGATTCGCAAATCCTGTTTCCGCAAATGAATTCAGCAAGTGCATATGCACCTGAAACTGACGTAAGGTTTACGTAAACCTTTGATGCACTTGTGTTGGTCACGCTGGTCATTCGTGTCCATGTTGAATTCAGGCATCCTCTGTATCGTGTCCATCCAGAACAGTGGTATATTGCAAGATTGTCTTCAACTATATCAGTTGCATCGCTGTAATCCATGGTCAGGATTATATTGCTGGAATTGAGTATTGCGTCTGCCGCAATGCCTTTTACAGCACCTCTTCCTATCAGAGGATTCCTTATCGAGCCGAAAACAACAGGATTGTAAACGCTGGTAAGTATGGGCGTATCATAAAACATTAGAGAATCGTTCCATACAGTTACGAGAAGGTCATAATTTCTTGCGTCTATGCTTTCATTGTAAAGTCCCGTGGATGGATTAGAAGAGAAGTTATAGAATGATGTGCTTGTTCCAATCATGTTAAAGTAGAAGCTTACGTTAAGCGGAGGCTTCTGAATCTTCTCCTCGTCAACAGCAAGCCCGCTGAACCAGACAGCAGGGAATATCTCGAAAGTTTTGCTTGTGGAATTGCAATTGCTTGATAGATCGCATGCTGTTGCTGTAACTGAATATATCCCTATTTGTGCCGTGTTTGTAAACAGCAGGGTATACAGATAATTATCCCCTGTTCTCGACACATAGGTCATATTGAAATTTTGCGTTGAGTTATCAGGATATCTGACCATGAGAGTTGCATTCTTCACCCCGCCTGAATCTGTAGCAGTAACATTTATGTAAGTGCTCGAATTTGCGGGAACTCTTGAAGCAACTATTATAGCAAGATCAGGAGGATACGGATCTGTGTATATTATGGCCTTGCCTTCATAGTCGGAATGTGTGAGATTGGTTCCGTTCATGTTGTAGGTAGCACTGATGTTTAAATCAAAGCCTGCTCCAAGAGACATGTTCGGAGCGGAGAAGTCCAGATGCCAAAGATTGTCTGCTACGGAATAGTTTACTGAAGTAAGGTTTACATGATATGCCGTACTCGTGTTTACCATTAAGACATTCCATGTAATGTTTTGTGTTACAGGAGATGTCCCGTATGTAACATTGACCATTATTTCTATGGTGTCATTTGGTGTGACATTTATCCTCGGATTTGATTCGATGGGGTAGATTATGTTTACAAAGAAGGGATAGACATTTATTGAGACACTTGTTGATTTTACGCTGGGATCGGCACTTGTATTTATAGTCATTATTTCCGTCGAATAAGTGGTCAGGTTATACAATACCAGAGCTGTATAGTTAACTGCTATCGTTCCAAAACCGCCCATGGGCAAACTAAGTTGTGTTGAATTTATGGTTATGTAGCTGCTGCCGTTTCCAAGGTTAGTTACGCCTAACGTAATGAAGGCGTTTCCTGTGTTCTGTATTGTGATGTCGCCTATCTTCCCTTGTGTTCCCTGGATGACATTCATTTCTATCTGCGAGGGTGTCTGTGTCCAAGAAAGGTTTATCGGGACGAACACGGAAATGAATGCTATATCGTATATCCCGCCTGTTGCATTTGCCTTTATTATTCCATCATATACCCCTGTCGGATAGTTTACAGGAACTGTAACCGTGACATTGAATGTTGTTGATTCTGGTGGTGCTAGGCTGCTTATGTTGGAAGGTGTAAAGTTTATTGTGAAATTCTGGCAAACAACGCCTGATACGCAATAGAGAGAAATATTTGTGACGTTATCATTCCCTACTGACATTAAAGTAAATGTTGCGTTTTTAGTGTTGCCGCCAGTTATAACAAGTGACTGACTGTTCTCAACTATATCTATCATCGGATTCGAAAGGACGTTCACTTGTATCGCTGTTGAGTTATACCCAGAAGTATTGTCAAGGTTTGTCCAGTTGACAGTTATATTTGCAAGATAAATTCCAGGGAGGGTTCCGTTTGATACGCTTATTGCAGTCATGCTGTACTTGCTGTTGTACTTGAGAATATTGCCAAAATCAAAATAGTTCGGGTTTGCTGTCCAGTTCTGGGGAACGCTCATGTTAACTGTTATGTTGTATACCCTTGCATCCTGTGGGTAAATACTGAAGTTAACTGCAAAAGCATCTCCATTGTAAACGGTTATGTTGGTTATATTGATGCTGGTTATATTAGGCATTATGTTCAACGGCGTTATTCCTGTTGCGGTCAGGTTTGTTACTGCAGTGCAGGTTGAAAG
>JBGPBG010000135.1:0-2820 GCA_041481105.1 Candidatus Aenigmatarchaeota archaeon | reverse complement strand
GGATGCTCCAGGCCCCAGGCTCTGTCTTGTCTGCCATGAAAACTATCACAGGCTCAGAAGGCCTCTCCTCAAAAGTCATCTCAGCGACTCCGGGACCCATACCCTTGAGGTTTCCTGAAAAGGCAGTCTTGAGTATGTCTTGGCCTGCTCCGTAAAGCTTGAGCTGCTTTGCCCTGGCAGTGCCTTCAAGGAATATATCCCACGCAATCCCGTGTATCTCCTTGTTCGCGTCTCCTTTCTTGTGGGTCATTATGAGCTCGAGGTCGTCCCCACAGGCAGTCACATAGTAATCAAGTATCTTTTTCTTGTCCTTTGCATCCTCCAGCGCCTTTCTTGCAAGCTCAAGAATCTCCGGATGCGAGTGGGAATGCCCTACCCAGCCGCCAATATCGGCCTTTATAACAGAAAGCGTAACCTTCATGTCATCACCTACCTTTATAATAGTAAACTGATTAGAGCCTTTGTTAATAATTATGCAAAAACCTTAATATAAAGAAAAGACAATAATAATACAAAATTAATTTGAAGTGGCAAAGCGCTAGAAGGCGATAGGTCACATTCAATCTTTAATCGGGGTGGTATGATGGCAGTTGTGGAAACAGTGTACGGCAAGAATGCCGGCGTCGTATGGAGAACGCTTAACGAGAAAGGCAAGCTCGGTTTAAGGGACATATCAAAATTCTCGAAGCTCAGCATGCTTGAGGTTAACGGCGCCATAGGCTGGCTCGCAAAGGAAAACAAGGTGAAAATGGTCGAGAACGGGGCAAAGGTTCTTTACGAGCTTGCAGGAAGATGATTACAATTATATCTGATTTCAGTTTGAAGGCGACATTCAATGGAAGGCGTCAAGAGTCGCCTTCTTCCAAAAGTTTGGAAGTGTCCGCAGTCCTCCTAACAGTTACTTCTTCTTCATGTTGAAAACTATGGTGTGGAGCTTGGTCATCTCATCTATGGAATAGTTCAGGCCTTCCCTCCCTATTCCGGAATCCTTGTCCCCCCCAAACGGGAAGTTCCCGACACCGTGGGCAGGAGAGCCGTTTATGGTGACAGAGCCGCTCTCAACATTCCTTGCCAGGTAAATTGCCTTGTCCAAATCCTGCGTGAAAACAGAGGCGTCAAGGCCGTAACTGGAACTGTTAGCAATCTTGAGGGCGTCTTCGATATCCTTCACCCTCATTATGCATACCACTGGCCCGAAGGTTTCCTCCCATGCTATTCTCATGTCCTTGGTCACGTGGTCAAGAACAGTGGGTTCATAGAACAGCCCGCTCTTCTTCCCTCCCATGAGCAGTTTCACTCCCTTGGAAACAGCATCCTTCACAAGGCTCTCCACTTTCTGCATCCCATTTTCATTTATCAAAGGACCGATTTTGGTGTCGGGCTCCTTCGGATTCCCGACTTTCCAGCCCTTCACCTCATTTACCATCCTTTTTACAAACTCATCTGCAATGCTCTCAACAACAAGTATCCTAGATAGGGCATCGCATCTCTGGCCTGAGAACTTGAGGGCGCCAGCAGCACACTCCTTTACCGTGCTTTCGAGTTCCGCATCCTCCAGGACAATGGCAGGGCTTTTTCCACCCAGCTCCAAGTGGAGCCGCTTCATTCCGGCTATGGAAGCTATATGCTTCCCCACGGCAGTGGAGCCTGTGAAAGATATCATGTCTATTTTGGGGTGGGTTGCAAGCAAATCCCCTATCTCTCCTCCGCCTCCTGTTATGACATTTAATCCGCCCTTGGGGACTCCGGCAAGCTCAGCAAGCCGTGTGAACATGAGCAAGGTGATGGGATCATCGCTTGCAGCCTTGCATACAATTGCATTGCCTGAAGCAAGTGCAGGTGCGATCTTTGAGACTGAAATGAAAAGGGGGTAATTGAACGGGCAGATGGCAAGCACCACTCCTACAGGCTTCCGTGAAACAAGCGCGAATTTCTGGGAGGTCCCGGAAATGAGATCCCCTGGTATGTATTCCCCATACATCACCTTTGTTTCCTCGCACGCATAATGCAGGCGCTCGATAGTGGCTTTCACCTCACCTTCTGCGTAAACCCTGGGTTTTCCTGCCTCATGCACGAGCATGTCTATAAGCTCTTCCTTGTGCTCAGAAACAAGGTCCTTTATCTTGTCCAGAAGCTCGATTCGCTGGATGGTATCCATTTTTACCATGGCTGGTTTTGCATTGAAGGCAGCCTCCACTGCGCGCAGAGCATCTTCCTTTGTGGATTTCTGGACCCTTCCTACAAGAGAGTTGTCATACGAGTTTGTGACCTCAAAGGTGTGCTTGTTGGAGGATTCAACCCATTCGCCGTTTATGAACATCTTGTAAATCATGGAGCCGTTAGAAGCAGAAGGAAACCTGACAGCATGCCAGATATTATCCATTGGTACCACCCGATTTTCGAAGGATGGATTTGCGTTCACAGGAGCACTAGGCTTTACTTCTTCAGAAGTCCTGGAATTCTTTCGTTTTGGTTTAGCTTTCCTTTTAGCCTTCACGCCGGATCCACCCTAGATTAATTAGCAAGCCTGAATAAAAAGCCGATGTCTGGAAAGAAGGCGTCGTAAAGAATGAAGGCGTCAAGAGACGCCTTCCGACTCAGAAACGCCTTCTAGCGTTCAAACAAGCGCGACTATGTTGTTGTTCTTTTTCAGGTCCATCTCAACCGTGTTGCCAAGGAAAACACGGCCGTTCGCTATCATCTTCTTGATATTGGATGGCAGGACGAGCTTCATCTTGAGCATGGGAGCTGAATCAAAATTCAGGTCCACTGTGAGCCTTGAATGGTCTCTCCTTATCATGAAATCCATTGTGCGGTTCC
>JBGPBG010000134.1:0-2830 GCA_041481105.1 Candidatus Aenigmatarchaeota archaeon | reverse complement strand
AAGGTCGCCCTCGACGAACCACTTCAGCTGCACCTTGTTCAGGTTCCCATCCTGGTCAGACACTTGTACCCTGCATGTGAGGTCATCCCCCTCTTCAGGGTCTGAAGGCGTTATCCTTACGGAATCCACCCTGGGATTCTCCTGCTGGGGCCCGGGACATGAAGAGGGAGAAGGGCATGGATTCAGCACGTCATGTATGATTGATTCCGAATCCGTGGCTCCACACTGCGCGGTTGCCTTGGCCTTTACTATGAAGCTCCCGATCCCGAAAGCATGGCCCAGCTGCACAATTTCCACCTCGCCGGGATTCAATGTTATCGTGTTCTCTTGCATGAGCAGGCCATCAATGAAAATATCGTATGTCGCGGTTTGGGTGCTCCCGCCCGTATTCCTCACTTGGAACCTTATGTTGTTGTCAGTTGTGACTTGCAGGTTCGAGACATCCACCCAGCATCCCTGCCTCTGAATAGTTACTGTATCAAAGCCAGTACCCTGGTTCCCTGCTGTATCAAAAACAGTGGCCTGGCACTTCACCCCGTCCCCTAGGACAGATCTGCCTGAATCCAGCGTGTCCTGGGCTGTTGCCGAGCTTCCGGCCACCTGGACCGTGCGGGTCTTGTCCAGCCCTCCGTTCACGAACCATTTGAACTGCACGCTCTGCAGATTCCCGTCCTGGTCCGAAACCTGTGCAGTGCATGTGAGAGCGTCCGTGTCTTGCGGGTTTGAGGGAGTTATCACGACAGAATTCATCACAGGTGCGTGGTCTGCCGGAGGCTGGCTCTGGACAGTTATCCTGAATGTGTCTGTTGCGGAAAGCCCGCCTGTGTCAGTCACCCTGACAGTTATTTCAGAAAACCCTGTACCCTGGCTAGCGCCACACCCAACATACTTGTTCCCGGTTATGTAGCAGCTTATCATAGAGGGATTGGACTGCGAATCAATGCTAAATGCTAGGGCTGTGTCCGGGTCCTGCGCATCCGATGCGAATGCAAACAAATCCACAAGCGCTATGGTCTGCCCTACATTTATGGTTAAATCGGGGAGCCCTGAGATAACAGGAGGTGTATTAACAGGAGAACCCTGCACCGTTATCCGGAATATATCAGTATCGCTCAATCCTCCTGTGTCAGTAACCCTAATAATAATATCAGAGAATCCTGCCTTCTGGGCGCTTCCGCACTGGACATACCTGTTGCTTGAGATGCTGCAGCTTATCACGCTCCCGTCAGACTGCGAATCTATCGAGAAGGTTAAGGCAGAATCCGGATCCTGCTGGTCAAACGCAAAGCCGAAAAGGTCTATCGAAGGGATGGTCTGGCCCGCATTTACCGTGAAGTCAGGAATCCCGGAAATCATGGGAGGCGTGTTCACAGGAAGTCCCTGGGCAGTTATCCTGAATGTGTCTGTTGCGGAAAGCCCGCCCGTGTCAGTGACTTTTACAGTTATGTCAGAAAATCCTGCCTTCTGTGCAGCCCCGCACTGCAGGAAATCGTTGCCTGTTACGAAGCAGCTTATGACAGCCGGATTGGACTGGAACTCAATCGAGAAGACCAGGTCATTGTCATAGTCCTCTGTGTCCGAGGCATATATGAACAGATCCAGAACAGGAATAGTCTGGCCTACCATAACCGTCTGGTCAGGCAGGCCAGCTATTATTGGGGGATTGTTTGGGAAAGCATGAGAGCTTCCTGAAACAGTCAAAGATAATGACGCAGCCAGCGCGGACAGCAATACCACCAGGAGCTTCTTCGCTTCCATTCAAACACCTTTTATCACTTCTTGATAGTTAAATTAATTGTATTAGGGTTTATAAACCTTTCGGTTATTGTCAGCTCCCCAAATCAAAAGCAATGCTTGCACAAGCCTCTTAGTTTTTTCCTCTCCCGCCGGACCTGTGCTGGCCGGTAGCTCCTCCCTGTCCGAAACTGCGCCCGGGGTTTACGCGCTGCGGACCGCCCTGGAAATTGTGGGAATTGCCACCCCCTGAGAACCCCTGCGGCCCCCGATTCTGCATGCCACGATTGAACTGCTGATTAGGATATTGGCTCCTTGGGGAATTACCACCCTGAAAATTCCCTTTGTATTCTTGCCTTGGGATGTTTTCTCTTCCCATCGTCCTGTTTCGTCTATCTTCATGCATTTTGGGAGTTTCTCCCTTCTGGAACCCGCGATGCTCAAACCTTCCATCATTCCGGGGCTTGCCCTCAAATCTGCGGTCGTGCAAATCGGGAAGGTGTCCCCGCTCATGGCCGCGGCCGCGAGAATCAATATCTTTCTCTCTATTCCCCAACCGCTTCCCGTCCAGTAACCCACGACGGCCCATCCGGCCCTCGTGGAGCGGCAAGTCTTTTGGCCCATAATAATCAAAAATCCTTCCATCCCAGCGCCTCCCGCGGAAGCCGTGGCCATAACCCTCGAAAATTCCCCAGTACATCCAGCCGAAGCCATTCCAGCAATATATGGATTCTCCCAACATTCGATACGGATATGGAATGCTCGGAAACCATTCCGGCTGGCCGATAATGACGGTGCTCCCGACGGTGCTCCCATAGCTCTCCGCGACCGGCGGCTGGGCATATCCCCCTCCCATACTCTCGAGCATTTCCCTGAGCTCTTCGTTCTCTTTCCACAGCTCGTCTATCTCCCCGCTGTAGTCCTTCTGCCCAGGCCTCTTTTCCAGCTCCTTTATCCTCTTTTCGTGTGCCGTGTATTTCTCCCTCAGTTCCGTTATGTCATGCTCATAGAGCTCTTCAAGCTCGCCCAGCTTTCCCTTCAGGAATTCCAGGTCCTTTTCCATGGGTCCTGGCTTCCCGTGCCGTTCCATCTCTTT
>JBGPBG010000133.1:0-2848 GCA_041481105.1 Candidatus Aenigmatarchaeota archaeon | reverse complement strand
CAAAACCTGAGCCCTTTCTTGCAAAGAAAGGTCTAAGGTTCATCCCAAAGAAAGCATTTACAAATGCATTCAGGGAACATATGAAAATCCTGCCCTCGGCGCTCATATTTCATTCGAGCTTCTGCCTGAGTACAGTATAAGCATAAAAAACTTCCAATGATATCGTGATTATGAGAAAGAAGGTTTATCTAGACAGGATAAAGAGAATAACTAAAACAATAGGAGAAGAAATAGTTGCGCTCTCAAAGGAGCTTGATATTGCAGATGTCCCCGAAGCAAGTGACTTGAGAGATGCTTATTCAAGATTTTCTGAAATAGCAAACAACGTGGCGCCTGATGTTTACATCAGAAATAAGGATATGGTCGGAGGGCTGTACGACTTGATAGCAGAAACGAGAGAATACTGCACAGAGGAAAGGGCAAAATTGAAGAAAAAGCTCGGAAGAGCCTAAACCGAATCCTTTTTGTACCTCAACTCTCCCCTTATGACCTTCTCCTCCTCCCCGCTCAGGTCAACCACAATGGAAGGAGGGTTTGCAAGGATTCCCCCGTCTATCACGAAATTCACATCCCTGAACTTCTTTGCCTCTGAAGGCTTCTTTATGGACTGCTTTCCCGAGAGGTTTGCTGAGGTCGTCACGAACGGGATGCCTATCTCCCTGACGATTTTTGTTATCGGGTGGGCGGGTATTCTTACCCCCAAGGTGGGCAGCGGGGAAACATCCCGAAGGAAGAAGGGCTCCTTTTTCCTGAAAATGAGCGTGTAGGGGCCGGGCAGGACACTGAGGGATTTCCTGCTGTCCACAACAAGGTTCTTGAGTATCCATTCCGTGGAAGGCGCTATGACTGAGAAGGGATGGTCAGTTCTTTTTATCTGCCTGATTTTCTTCACAGAATCTGCCAAAAGAGCATTGCAGCCCAACCCGTAAACAGTATCCGTTGGATAGACAAAAACAGAGCCTGTCCTGATTTCCTCTATTATATCATTCCTCACGTCCTTGTTCCCGAGAACATCTTCCAGTTTAACGGTTTTCATAATTATTTTTTGTTTAGATTCAATATAAATCAACAAGCTCCATTAATATTATGGAACGGCCAGATTTCTCCTCGAGGATAAAGAAGCTAAGAGCCCCGATGGAGAAAAAGGGGATGGATGCGTGCCTGATAAACAGCAGGAATGATGTTTACTATTATACGGGAAAGGACATAGGGGATTCATGCTTCCTTCTGATTTCGGAATCCAAGCCCTGCATATTCGTTACCTCGCTCAGCAACGAGATAGAGCCGACCAAAGAGTTCGATGCCGTTCTCATAAAAGGGATCCAGGACATTTCGAGGCGGTTGAAACGATTCAGGAGAGTGGGGTTTGATGAATATTCTACCAATTATAAGGTTTTTTCAGAGCTGAAAAAATCCAAAGCCGCACTCAAGCCCGCAGCCGGAATAATCAAGGAGCCTAGGATGGTCAAGGATGAATATGAGATAGAACAGATAACGAAAGCAGCAGATATTGCAAGGAAAACCATGTCCAGCCTGGGGGAAATTTCAGGCATGTCAGAGGCAGATGTCTCGGAAGCGACAGAAAGGTCATTCAGAAAAGCAGGGTCAAAGCCGTCCTTCGATACGATAGTGGCTTCCGGGAAAGATTCCGCCTTTGTCCATCACAAACCGGACAAAATCATGATAAAGAAGAGTGATTTGGTTATAATTGACATGGGTGCACTTTTCAACAATTATTGCTCGGACATGACCAGAACCTTCTGCAGAAAACCAGGCCCCAGAGAAAGGAAGATAACCGAAAACATATCGCAAATCCAGGAAGAGCTTATAGGCATGGCAGTCGAAGGCGCCAAATATGATGACATCCAGAAGCGCTATGGGACTCTTCTCAGAAAAAGAGGATACAAGCTCATGCATTCATTCGGCCACGGGATTGGGACAGGCGTTCATGAAAGGCCTGCAAAAGGGGACGCATTAAAATCAGGAATGGTCATTACAGTGGAGCCAGGCGCTTACATAAAAGGGTTTGGCGGCTGCAGAATAGAGGATATGGTTGTTGTAAGGAAGGGAAGCCCAAAAATCCTCACGATTCTGGAATGAAGGTGTCCCTTGACACATTCGCTCTAACTGTTCTAGGCAGGTGTTTCCTTCGCCTGCCTTGGAGTTTCTTCCTCAACAGGAGCGCTTACGTGCTTTATTATGACTATGTCCCCTATTGCCTGGACCATGGGGAAAGGCACGATAAGCCCTTTCTTGCTTCCCACCATTTTCGAAAGGTAGGAGCCCTTCATGGCGTTTATGACAAGGGACCTCAGCTTGAACCTCTTTATGTCGCACTCGACATCCTCAACCTTTCCGCAGTACAAGCCTTTGTCCGTGAAGACGTCCTTTGACCATGTCTGGGAAACGCTGGATATCCTGATAGCCATATAATCACCCCAAATTTTAACCGCTAAGATTGCAATATAGTATATTAATTAAATAAATGCTTATAAAAGTATTGTGTAACCAGCACAATTCAACGCTATTCCTTCTTGCTTCGTGACAAAAACCGAGCGCTGGGAGAGGGACATTCCGGAGGGACGGCTTGATTTTCGATTGAAGGTGTGTTATGGTTTGAAGGCGACTCTTGTCGCCTTCTTTCTTTCAGACACCTTCTTTCTCACGTTCCCTCCTGCCAGCTCTCAAGGTATTTCTTCTGTTCTGGGGTAAGGGTGTCTATCTGGATTCCTGCTGCAGTTAGGGCGAGATTCGCTACCCTTCTGTCTATGTCTTTCGGGACATTATAGACCTTGTTTTCCAGCCTGCCTTTATTTTCCTTAAGGTATTTTGCGCACAAGGCCTGATT
>JBGPBG010000132.1:0-2851 GCA_041481105.1 Candidatus Aenigmatarchaeota archaeon | reverse complement strand
GCCAAGGGTCTGATTTGTCGTAATCGCCTATGCTCATCCCGACCTTAATCCCAAGCGGCTCGTACTTCTTCCGGAACTCCTCATACTTCTCGTTTGCCAGGGCCCTGAGAGGGACTATATACACCACTTTCTTGTGGTTGAGCAGGATGGTCTTCAGGCTGGCCATCTCCGCGACCAGCGTCTTCCCGGACGCAGTCGGGGCTGCAAGGACCATGTTCCTTCTCCCGAACAATCCGGATTTGACTGCCAGGTCCTGAACAGGATTGAGGCCTTGCGCGCTGGATGCTTCCAGCACCTTTTTCACAATCTCCTCAGAAGTCATAAGATAAATTGAGGTACAAGCAATAAATAAGTATGAATAAGGAATGCGTGCGTGTTTTTGTGGCCGGGTTTGTGCAGGGTGTATTCTACCGCTCTTGGACTGAGCAGACTGCCAGGCAGCTCGGACTAAAGGGATGGGTGAGGAACCTGCCTGACGGGAGGGTGGAAGCTGTTTTTGAGGGGAACAGTAGCATGGTAGAAAAAATGGTCGGGCTTTGCAGGAAAGGACCTCCCCACGCGAAAGTGGAGGATGTGGAAGTGAAGAAAGAACCCTGTTCCGGGTTTGAGAGGTTTGAGGTCAGGTACTAGCATAGAGAATTTATATTCTAATTAACTATATGATATCCTATTGATGCATATGGATTTCAAGGCAATCGAGCAGAAGTGGCAGAAGAGATGGAGCGAAGCGGGAATATTCAAGGCGAAAGAGTCCAAGGGAAGGAAGTTCTATGTTCTTGAGATGTTTCCCTATCCCTCAGGAAGCGGCCTGCACATGGGGCATGTGAGGAACTATTCCATGGGAGATTGTGTGGCGAGGTTCCGCCGCATGTGCGGCTATAATGTGCTGTTCCCGATGGGGTATGATGCGCTGGGGCTGCCGGCAGAGAATGCTGCAATAAAGGCGCATTCGCATCCGAGAAAGTTCACGCTCAAAGCTATAGAGATTATTAAAAAACAACAGAAGGACCTGGGCTCGAGTTATGATTGGACTCGCGAAATTGCCACCTGCTATCCTGAATACTACAGGTGGAACCAGTGGTTTTTCCTGAAATTTCTTGAGAAAGGGCTTGCGTACAGGAAGAAAGCCCCGATAAACTGGTGCCCGAATTGCAAGACTGTTCTTGCGAACGAGCAGGTTGAGGACGGGAAGTGCTGGAGATGCGAGTCCAATGTCGAGATAAAATCCCTTGAGCAGTGGTTCTTCAGGATAACCAAATACGCGGAAGAGCTTCTCGGGGATCTCAAGAAGCTTGAGTGGCCCGAGAACGTGAAGACAATGCAGGAGAACTGGATAGGGAGGAGCGAGGGCACGCTCGTGGAATTCCCTATAAAGGGCTCGAAGGAGAAAATCCCTATCTTCACAACCAGGCCTGACACGCTTTACGGAGTGACCTTCATGGTCTTCGCGCCAGAGCACCCGATGGTCATGGAGCTTGTGAAGGGCACGAAACATGAGCAGTCTGTTAAGAGGTTTGTGAGAAAGGTAGTGATGGAGGACAGGTTCACGAGGACTGCCGAAGATAAGGAGAAGGAAGGCCTTTTCATAGGGAAGCATGCTATAAACCCGCTCACGAATCAGGAGATTCCTATTTATATTGCGAATTTTGTC
This sequence comes from Candidatus Aenigmatarchaeota archaeon, assembly GCA_041481105.1. Lineage (GTDB taxonomy): Archaea > Aenigmatarchaeota > Aenigmatarchaeia > QMZP01 > QMZP01 > JAPLVB01. The sequence continues at coordinate 1,200 of JBGPBG010000132.1, read as the reverse complement.
CTGCTGGATTATGGGACGGGAGCGATAATGGCAGTGCCTGCCCATGACCAGAGGGATTTTGAGTTCGCGAAGAAATTCAGGATTCCCATAAAAGTTGTGATAAAGCCCCATCACTATGACCTTGATACCAAGACCATGCCACGCGCTTATACAGAGCCTGGGGTGCTTGTCAACTCACGTAAATTCTCGGGTTCTGACAATGTTGATGCAATGGATGAAATAACAAGATATCTGGAAAAGAAGGGATGGGGAAAGAAAACAGTCCAGTACAAGATACGCGACTGGCTTATCTCAAGGCAAAGGTACTGGGGAACACCCATCCCGATAATCTACTGTCAGAAGTGTGGAATCGTTCCTGTCCCGGAAAAAGACCTGCCTGTTCTTCTTCCGGAGGATGCGAAATTCACAGGAAAGGGGAATCCTCTTGCAAATCTGGATTCCTTCGTGAACGTGAAATGCCCGAAATGCGGAAGTCGAGCGAGACGCGAGACTGATACAATGGACACGTTTGTGGATTCCTCATGGTATTACTTCCGCTTCACGAGCCCGAAATATGACAAGGCTCCTTTTGACAAGGAGAAAGCCGGATACTGGATGCCAGTAGACCAGTACATAGGGGGAGTGGAGCATGCGATACTCCACCTGCTTTATTCGAGATTCTTCACAAAAGCAATGAGGGACCTTGGGCTCACAAAAATCTCCGAGCCGTTCAGCAGGCTCTTCACCCAGGGCATGGTGATAAAGGACGGGGCGAAGATGAGCAAGAGCGTGGGGAATGTTGTGAGCCAGGAGGAGATTGCGAAGAAGTACGGGATAGACACCGCAAGGGTCTACCTGCTTTTCCTTGCCTCGCCTGAGAAGGAGCTGGAATGGAGCGATGAGGCCGTTATCGGGGCTTTCAGGTTCCTAAACAGGGTTTCCTCTCTGGCGGATTCCAAAAAATCAGGGAGGAGCAATACCACAAACGCGGACAAGCAGATAACAAGCAAGATGCACAAAACAATCAAGACTGTGACCGAGCACGTGGAGGGATTCAAATTCAACCTCGCAATCGGCTCGCTCATGACTTTCCTGAATGACCTTTACAAGTACAGGGAAGACCCGAACAGGACCGTTCTTGAGAATGCGATTGAGAATCTTCTCGTGATGCTTTCGCCTTTCGCTCCCCACACCGCTGAAGAGCTCTGGGAGAAAACCGGG
>JBGPBG010000131.1:0-2857 GCA_041481105.1 Candidatus Aenigmatarchaeota archaeon | reverse complement strand
TGGTCAAGAAAAACAAGGGTGTCTCCGGCATCCTATGCTCGGTTTTTGCTTTGATTACAGGCTCATTCTACCTGTCTGCGTCTGAAATCATGCTTGAGATCCTTGCGCTCCTGTTTTTCACGCTCTCTCTCCTGTTCTTCCTAAAGTCCCTCAGAAACAAGAAACTTTATTCCCTCGTTTCCATTTTCATATTGCTGACATTTTTCTCAAAGACAAACTTCGGGATAGTTCTGATACTGGCCATTATTATTTATTTTTTAATACAAGAAAAGTTACGGTTTACCAAGTTTTTGACAAACGCCGCTCAAAGAAAAATCTTAGCCCCTGTCTTCATCATAATCCTGATATGGCTGATGATACCGCCTGACAGGCTTTTTACTTTCCTCGGCTTCCTGGTAAACAGGCCTGAAGGGCCGCCTCCTCTGTCCTTGGAGGGCCTCCTCTACTATCCAACTCAGTTATATATTTATTCAGGATTCCTGATTTTATTGTTTGCAGCGGCGCTAGCCATATCATTCAGGCATCTCAAAAACGACAAAGTCAGATTCCTTGTCATAACAGCACTGCTTGTTATCCTCCTGAATTTTTTCCACCAGAACAAGAAAATACGCTATATACTGGATTTGTATCCCCCTCTTTTTTCCCTGACAGCATTCCATCTAACCAATCTTTACACAAAGATAAAGCACAAAAGAAAGCAGATTGCTTTTTCCGTTCTTATGCCTGCCTTAATGGCAGTTTTCCTGTTCCATTTTTCTAGCAATGTCAGGCTTTACGGCTACAGTTTTTCAGTGAGCGAACCGCTCGATTTCATAAAAAACAATACAATGGATTCGAACAACATATTCGTCCTTGGTGAATTCAATGAACTAAGCCCTGGACTGATAACGTGGCACCTGAGCAACACCACCAGCATAAAATACATTACCGCAAGCAGCTACTCTGCCTGGGAATTTGAGAACTCTTCAGGAAACCTTGAAAGGCCAGGCAACCCCACCCCTGACAGCGAGGGCATGGAGCGATTTATCGCAAAGCACGATTTTGACAAAATAGTCCTGATAGAGGTGAAAAACAGCTCGGTTTTCTACGATAAAGAAGACTACCTCGTATACAACAGGTGGAAGCTTGATTACATACCGATTGTTATGGAAAACAGGAACTATTCTGTGGAAAACATGAAGTCTTTTGAGAACATTGGTGTGCAAGTGACCATTCTCAAGAAGCTGAGCAATTGATGCTCTGGCATATTATGCTCTCGAGCTCTGCTTCTGAAAGCTTCCCGTAAAGTGTATGGTTTATTATCATGGAGGGTGTGGAGGTTATGCTGTAGGCAGCCTTCACCAGGTTGGTCGCGTCCTCCTTCATGCCAAAATCGATTGCATAGACCATAACCTCCTGGTGACTTTGCTTGATTGTTTTAAGTATGGCATCCTGGCTGTTGCATTCGGGGCAATAGCCTGAATAGATAAATAACACGGGTACAATATCGCTTTTACACTGCTGCTGGATGTTCCTTGCGATTATCCACGCCCTCAGCGACATGAGGTCAGCCTGTGTCTTGAGGCTGTAAAACTCCTCTGTCTCCGGCGGCGTGACCTTGAGCCTGTCCACCATGTCATACAGGTCCCAGGAAACCTTGCCCATCGTGGAATACATGAGCCTGCAGTCCACCTTCTCCCCTGCTATGAACATCTCCTGCAGCTGCATGTTGTCTACCTGATTCCTTAAGCGATCTATCTCGCTCTGCGTGTAGACCATTCCCGTCCTCTCGGAAAAATAGCCCACCAGGAACCCGGATACGAAAACGAACACGAACATGAACAGCAGGAACGGCAAGGTCTTTTTCATGCGAATCGCTTATAATTATAAATCCATAATTAATATATCGTCTAGAATGACTGAAGGTGGCTCGAGTCTGAAGGCGTCTCTTGACGCCTTCTGCCTGCAGTTCCGCCTTCCTTCGAGAATGGGGTGTGATGATGGACTGGATATTCCTTGCGAAGATGCTATTTTACGTATGCATGACCCCGCTCATAATCTACTCCCTCAAGTTCTACACGCTCGGCATATCCAGCATCTTCTACAGGTACAAGCCGGTGTGGAAGGTTTCGAAAAAGCCCCTTCCCAAGGTTTCCGTGCAGATACCGGTCTACAATGACCCTGTGGTCGTGGAGTGTGTGAAGAGCTGCCTGAAGTTCGATTACCCGAAGGACAAGTACGAGGTTATAGTCATAGATGACAGCACGGACGGGAAGACCACGAAGCTCCTCAAGGAGCTGAAAAAGCACAACAGCTTCAAGATCCTGAGAAGGACCTCCAGGAGGGGATTCAAGGCTGGCGCTCTTAACGATGCCGCGAAAATCTCCAAAGGGGATGTGATAGTGATTTTTGACTCGGATTACAGGCCCGGGAGGGATTTCCTAAGGAAGACCGTCCAACCGTTCCTCCAGGACAGGGAAATCGCATTTGTGCAGACAAGGTGGGACTACCTGAATTCCACCAAGAACCGCATATCAAGGCTTGCCATGATTTCATACAGCGCATTCCACCAGTGCTCCATGCCTATAAAGGAGAAGCTCGGGACCGCGATATTCTGCGGCACAGGAGGGGCCATAAGGAAGGATGTGCTGGAGGATGCAGGCGGATGGAACGAGAAAAACATAGGCGAGGACATAGACCTCACGATAAGGATACTCAAGAAGGGGTACAAACAGGCATACCTCCCGTATGTGAAGACGAAGGGCGAGGTCCCTGAGACGCTCAGGGCGTTCGTGAAGCAGCAGCAGAGATGGGCATACGGGACCACGAAGGTCATGAAAGACTACCTTGGGGGTATAATAAAATCCTCAGAGCTCAC
>JBGPBG010000130.1:0-2861 GCA_041481105.1 Candidatus Aenigmatarchaeota archaeon | reverse complement strand
TCGAGCTGGACCAGAGGTAGAGGCCGAAACCGAAATCCGTCACTATACAGTTCCTTATGGTGTTGTTGTTAGAACCGCCCGAAGAATCGTTCAGCCATATCCCGTAATCGTATCCTGCATCATCCCCGTTTATGGTGTTCCCAAGACAGTCGAAGATTACGTTGTCCTTCCCCCCAAAGGAGATGCAGTTTCCAGGCTGATCGTTTATATTTGCGGTCAGCTGGACAGTGTCACCATCTGCTGCATTTGCTATCTTGCTGTTGCAGTCAGAGCATGATACACAAGGCAGAACTGCCGCATGAGCAGAATCAATAAGTAAAACCAAAAAAACAAGAGCGGGTAAAAGGGTCCGCAGGGCATTCATATTAATCTATTGTTTTGATACTATAATTAAACTTAAAGATTCTGTAAGCAGGTTTATTTCCTTATTTTCCAGTATATGAGGCCAGCTGCATTTAGAATCAGCAGAATCCCCCAGGGCTCCAGGCCAGGAAAACTTGGCGGGTAGTCAATGAATAGATTTATACTGTCAAAATCCTTCTTGCTAGAAGCCGTTGTGTTCGCGGTGATATTAATAACATATAGACCAGGTCCTGTTGAATAGATTATAAGGTCCAGGACCCTTTGCTCTTTCGGATTCAGCCCTATTGTAGCGTTTCTCATATCAGTTGTTAAGTAGACTCCCATCTGGGGAGGCTGGTTGGAGAATTTTAACAGGCCCATCGGATAATCCCCTCCAAGCCAGACTGAGATGTTAGCGAACTGCGAATCGGGATTGTTTATGTATGCCTTTACCTTGCCGCTCTTCCCTACCTCCAGATGCACCATCCCGACTGAAAATTTTGTAAGAATGATTGCAGAGCCCACATAAGACACAGGATTCTGCCTTGTTTCAGAAACGTTCATGTTCCCTGCTGTGTCATTCGCATACACCCTGAATATGTATAGCCCATTAGGGAGGTCCGTCATGTTGATATAGCAGGACAAGCTGCTGGGATCCAGCATCATTGAATAATTAGTCCATGCCCCGCCATACCACCAGTCAAGTATGCATGTGCCCGCAGCTTCAGAAATGGATGCATTTACCTCTATATAGTTGGAATACACAACCACCGCATTCAGGGGCGTGGGTGGGACAAATGTTATGCTTGGCGGGGCGAAATCTGATGCGCTATTTTGCCTCGTTTCAGAAACGTTCATGTTCCCTGCTGTGTCATTCGCATACACCCTGTACTGGTAGACTATATTGGGAAGAAGGCCTGTCACGTTAAAGTAGCATGAATATCCGGATTTGGCCATCGTGTAGTTGGCCCATGAGACACCATTATACCAGTTAAGAAGGCACGAGTTCGGGGTTTCATCAAGACACGAGTTCGTGGTCTTTAGGATGGAGATGTTTACCTGTATGTAGTCAGTTGATACTTTTGTGTTGTTCTGGGGCGTGGGAGGAATGAAGATGATATCAGGAGGGGTGGTGTCCGGTCCCGGAATGTGCAGAGGAAGGTAGTCCGTATTGTTCGTTACGGGCGTATAGCTGGAGTCGCATATGCCTTTGTTGTTGGTGTCAATGCAGTTATTGGAGAATCCCGTTCCCGCAGGGGTCGCCCAGTAATTCCCGGCAATTGGCACCCCTCCTATTATGTCAGGTCCTGCTGTACAGCTGAGGGCGGTGTTCCAGTAGTTCTGGTTGCCGTCATTATTTGAACGGAGGTTTACCGTATTATTGAGAATGTTATTGTAGAACATGTTATAGCTCGGGTAAGATACCCAGGGCGGATAGGTCAAGGTTATGGCTTCAAAGTAAACTCCGCTGTTTGCATTCTTCTCTATGCGGGAGCTGGTTATTGCATTGGAGTATGAGAAACCCGAGAAATAGGTACCATTCACGAGGTTATACGAGGCAGTTATATTTGTAAACGTATTGTTGTATGCGTTCCCGAGAGTGAAGCCGTTTATGGAATTAGAACTGGCATTCACGTTTTTGAAGTTGTTCCTGTAGCAGGAGTCCAGGCTGATGCCATTATTTCCATTGTAATTAGCCACCACGTTGGTGAAGTTGCTGTCCCTGCTGTAATATAGGCAAGATAAACCGCTATAATAGTTGTTATTTAATGTTATGTTAGTGAAGATATTATTTGTGTTGGAGGCGATGTAAAGGCCGCTATTCCTGTAAGAGGAATTTATATCCGTAAAATTGGAGTAATCTGTAGAGATTACGTAAAGCCCATTGTTCTTTTTGCTGGCAGAGCCAATTATGGTTATATTGGTTATATTCAAATTGTCCGCATTGCAGAAGATGAGCTCTGACAGCGTCTCATCATGGAGGTTCACGGAGTAATTGAAATATTTTATTTCTTTATTTCCAGAGCCTGTGAAGTTTAGGATTATGTTGTTGCAATGAGATGGGTCGGCTACAGATACGAAAAAGTCATCAATATTATTTTCCATTCCGGTTACATTTACAATTATATTGTTTAAACTATACTGTATCGAGAGCCCATAAGGATTATTGTAGCTGACTGTTATGTTGCTGAGCACGTTGCTGTTCGAGCCGGAGTCAAGGACCAAGCCGGCCCAAAAATTCGAATTTACTACCGAATCCGTAAATATGTTGTATGAGCTTGAAGAAAACACGATTCCACCGGAATTGAAGGTCGCTGTTATGTTTTTCAGAATGTTATTGGAGCTGGAACTGAATTCAGCGCCCCAGAAATTTTTAGATGAGTTTATGTTCGTGAAGTTGGAGTAATCGGTCAATATTGCCAACATCCCGTTGTTGTTGTTCCCGTTGGAGCCATCGATTTTTATATTGGTTATATTCGAATTGTCCGCATTGCAGAAGATGAGCTCTGACAGCGTCT
>JBGPBG010000129.1:0-2886 GCA_041481105.1 Candidatus Aenigmatarchaeota archaeon | reverse complement strand
GGGAAGAATCCCAAGGCGACGCTTGAGCTTGCAACAAAGGAAGTGGCAGGAGGAGAGCACCTCCAGAAAGTCCGGGAGTTCGCGAAGAAGCTCTCCTAGAGAAGGAGCCTTCTCATCCCCTCGGAAAGCCTCACGATGTTAACTTTCTTGTTCTGCTCCTTTGTGATTATCCCGCGGAGCTTTAATGAGTGAAGTACTCTGAAGACCTTCACTTTGGGGAGGCCTGTCTGCCTCACTATCTCGGCCTGGGAGACCTCTCCCTTATTATCAAGGATAATTTTCATTACAGCAGATTCGTCCCTCTGGAGGAAGGCAAGAAGCTGGCTCTTGTCCACGGGAGGCTTCTCAAACCTCGGAGAAAGGAGATAATAGGATAGCACTCCTATGAAAAGCCCCATGGCTCCTATGATGGGAACGAGCACGTAAAGCGGAATTTCACAGTTGCACGCGTTCCCGCTCGAGACCTGTATCTGCACGTAAAGGGCTGCCAGTGAAACTATCAGGATGAATACAGTAATCACGAGCATGCCTGTAAGGAACTTCTTCTGGGGATGCATATTATGCTTTTGGAAATGGGCTTTATAAATCACGGTTTCATAAAATGAAACCAACCTTTATATATAGTTTCAGCAAGTGCTTTGTTATGGACGTCAAAAGAATCAGGGAGGACTTCCCGATTCTGAGCCAGAAGATTAACGGAAGGCCAGTCGTGTACTTTGACAACGCCTGCATGAGCCTCAAGCCCAGGCAGGTAATCCAGGCGATGCTGGAGTATTACGAGAGGTACACAGCATGCGTGGGCAGGAGCAATCACAGGCTCGGGAGGATCGCGACTGAGAAGTATATGGAAGCTAGGAAGGCAATCGCGAAATTTGTGGGAGCGAAGAAACCCGAGGAGATAGTCTTCACCAGGAACACCACTGAAGGCATAAACCTGGTTGCGAACTCCCTGGACCTGAAAAAAGGAGACGTGGTGCTGGCAAGCGACAGGGAGCACAACTCCAACCTCATCCCGTGGCAGCTGCTGAAGGAACGAAAAGGGATAGAGCACAGGATTGTTCGTTCGCGAGAGGATTATACTTTTGATATGGATTCGTTCGAGAAATCCATAGACAAGAGCGTGAAGCTTGTAACCATGGTCTGGACCTCGAACATAGACGGCTACTCTCTCCCTGTTCGGGAGATTGTGAAGGCAGCGCATGATTACGGGGCGCTTGTTCTTCTGGATGGGGCGCAAGCTGTCCCGCATTCCAAAACAGATGTGAGAAAGCTTGACGTGGATTTTCTGGCCTTTTCAGGCCACAAGATGCTGGGCCCCACAGGAACAGGGATCCTTTACGGCAAATATGACCTTCTTGAGGGACTGGAGCCCTTCATGGTTGGAGGGGATACTGTGGAAAGGACGACATACGAAACACACAAGTTCCTGAAGCCGCCTGAGAAGTTCGAGGCAGGGCTGCAGGATTACGCAGGGATAATAGGTCTCGGGGAGGCTGCAAGGTACCTTGAGAGTATAGGCATGGAGAACATAGAATCTCACGAGAAAGCGCTTAATAAGACCATAAGCCAACGGCTTTTGGATATACCAAATCTCCAAAAAGTGGGAGTGCAGAACCCCGAACTGAACGGCGGGATTGTCGCATTTAACATAAAGGGCATTAAATACCACGACATCTCCCTGATGCTTGACAGAAACCACGTAATTCTCATCCGCTCAGGTCAGCACTGCTGCCATTCATGGTTTAACGGGCATGGAATAGAGGGCTCTGCCCGCGCTTCGCTTTACTTATATAATACACAAGAGGAAGCGGAGATTTTCGCGGAGGCTGTGAAAAAGATAGCCAAACTAGGAAAATAAAATCAAGAGTTGATTAATGTGGTCATTTGCATAGTCGCGCTGGTCGTGTTCGGAATACTTGGCATATTCTCTGCCAGGTACAGGAAGATAGCGAAAGAGGCTTTTTCCTGCGTCAAGGACATGCTCACCTTCAGGCCGTGCAAGACCGGGTTTGACGACAAGGTGCGCTCGCACGTGACAGCTAAGCTCATGAAGAGGAGCGAACGGCTGGCAGGATGGTTCTACAGGAATTTCAAGTTCCTGTCAGTGCTGTTCACTGTGTCATTCTTCATCAGCGCGGGCTATTCAGCTTACACGGTCTACAACCTCGCGGTCTACGGGACGTGCGACCCCGTGAATCCGCAGAACTGCGTTTTCAGTCCAGGAACAGACCCTAACAGAGTCATATGCCCCTACCAGGGGCTGAGCATCAATGCGAGCGTGGCCACGATAGGAAATTTCAGGAACATAGAGTCCGCCACCATAGAAGGCCGTCCGTCCGTGTACTTCTTCGGAACGACATGGTGCCCTCACTGCGCATGGGAAAGACCCATCTTCCTGAATGTTACAGCCAAGTTTTCGGGTTTCATAGACGTCAAGGTGACCGAGATTGACTTGCAGCAGCCGACCCTGGAGATGGAGATATTCAAGCATTATTCCCCCGACGGGAAGATACCCGTTATCATAATAGGCGGCAAATACTTCCGTGTGGGTTCCGGGGAGAGCATAGGGCAGCCCATGGAAGAGAACGCGCTCACGGCGCTCCTGTGCAAGGTCACCAACGATCCGATAGCAGAGTGCTCAAGTCCCGCGGTGAAGCAGCTTGAGTTTGGATTGTAAGAAGCTGCATGATGACCAGAAGCATGACATGAAGGCAGTAGATAACTAGTCATTTGTATTTATTCTGAATCCAGATTAAAAGAATTGAAACTATGTAGCAATAAATCAAATCAATCACTAAGAAATTCAAAATAAAAAGTGGACCTAAGTGAATACCTAACCCGGTGTATGGATCATATGCATAAAAGAATAATGGTAAACCAATTCCT
>JBGPBG010000128.1:0-2924 GCA_041481105.1 Candidatus Aenigmatarchaeota archaeon | reverse complement strand
TAGCTGCCCCGCATACCCATGTCTGGGAAGTTATTGTCAGCGGTGGCTGCTCTGTATACTGACTGTAATCCCTTGGACATGAAGAAGGCGGGCTGCTTGCATATGTCCTCAGCCTGTATGACTGGTCATCACAGCCTGTCCCGGAATCAGTGCATGTGATTGTGGCTGTCCTGTCTGTGTTCACCCACCCGCTGGGTGCACCTGTCACAGTCACTACAGGCGGTATGTCATCCGCGCTTTTGTAGTCCATCCTGACGGAGCTCACAGAAGGTGTGGCATAAATGTCTATGCTTGACCTTGTCACGTCAAGCCTATACTGGAAATACCTGCCCACGTTCATATTTGGCTTGGTATCACACCTTAGGACCGAGCCTGATGCGAACGTGCCGCATTCGGTCCATGTGTCTTGCTGACCGGAGCAGTCTGATGAAGAGCAGACATGGTAATAAACCTTTACCTGGTTGCCGGACGGCATTTGCCCTGAAAGCGAAACGGTCATGTTGGTCCAGTTCGCGCCTTCTGTTAAAGCTCCGTCAAAAACCTTTGACCTGAAGCTCCCGTCAAGGAAGCGCTCTTCGCTTGTGCCTGTTGATACATAACCGTTTCCGCCCGGGCCGCCTGGGTATTGATAAAAATTTGTTGTTGCTCCGCCTGCCCCTCCGGACACGGCAATCAGGGAAGTAGGAAATGTGGGATTTTGAGGGCTTGTTTTTACGATTACTGTGCCGCCTGAACCTCCACCTCCGGGGTTGTTAAAAACGCCGCCTCCTGTGGTATAACCACTCTCTCCATTTGCACTTATGGATCCGGAGACTATATTCCTGGCATATATTATTACGGTGCCGCCTCCCCTACCGCCGCTAGCGCCGTTGCCGCCGCCGCCTCCCCCCGACCCCAAGAATATTTTGCCTGCTGAATAATATGCAGACCCTCCATATCCCTTTGTACACGAGTACATGTAGCAGCCGCCGTCACCTCCTGCTGATACATATCCTCCTCCGGCACCGCCGCCGTATTGTCCGCCGCCACCGCCACCTCCTCCAACATTCGGGGATGTGCTCTGGACTCCTGCGCCTGAGATTGATTCGCCTTGTATCTGGGCAGCCCCTCCTGCGTAGCCGAGGCCGCTTACTGTTATGCTCCCGTCTATCCGCAGGCTGTTAGCCATGAATGCTATGATTCCTGTCTTTGAGGAGGGAGTGAATGCGGAGGTGGTCATCTGGCTGACTGTGGCTGTCGTGTATTGCGGAACCCTCTGCAGGAAGATTTGTTGGGTTGAAGTATCACCATAAGATTTAATTGTGCCAGTTCTGAATGTCACCATTGTTCCGGAAATGCTGCTTACCTCAAGGAACTCGTAATTACCGACATATGTGGTGTCTGACTGTGTGCCCTGGAGGTTTATGAGCAGAACCTCATCCCCTATAGTCAGACCGCTTGGTGATGAAGAGAGTGTGACGGAGGTTGTTCCTGTTATTATGTTTGCTGGTCCTGCAACTTTCCAGGCAGGTGCCTGGGATTCAAAGTTCCCGCTGAAGGAGCCGTCCTTCCCTGTCCCGAAATTGTAGTCTATCTTAAGCTGTCCATTATCATTCAGCGTTTTGTCAAGAGTGCCCTGGCTCCAGTCTGAGTCCGTTACAGATGCAGCGCTGGCAGTTGCAGGAAAAATAACCATGCAAAAAACAAAGACTGCAAAAACCATGTTCCGGCTTTTTCCACGGGGAGAATTACGCATATTAATTATTGTGTTATCTTATAATTAAAAATCCCTGCCGGTTCTGGCCGTTACCAAGAACTGCTATCTCTTTATTTTCCTCACGCTTTCCTCCAGCTGCTTCCTTAGAGACTCCCCTTCGTCCTTGCCTGAGAACCTGTCAAGCCTTGCCGCCATGGAAAGCTTTGCCGCGACAAGCCTTGCCACTTTTCCTTTCTGCTCTTTCGGAGCCTGCTGTATGAGAGGGTGGCCGAACAGGATTCCGTATTTGGGGGCCTTGCCTTCCCCTTTCAGGTGGCGGAAGAGTGCCTTTTCCGCTCCAAGAAGCTGGATGGTGGAGGAAGGCATCATTGAAAGCCTGTCAAGGCTTCCCGCAACCGAGAGTAGTCTCGCCCCGAGAAGGGGGCCTGCAACTGCGGAGAAATTCGGCATGACCTCCCCTGTTGTTCTCTCAACATATTTTGTGAGCTCCTTCTTCATCTCAAAAAGCCCCAGAACGGATTTCGCAAAATCCTGCATCTGCCTTATATCCTCCTCCGAAAAATCCATCCCCGCGGATTTTGAGGCAAGGTTCTGGAATTCTTTTGCATTATCCCTTTTTCCGAGAGAAACAATCTCCGCGAATCTCTCATGTGACTGCACAGCGCGCTCAAGCTCGGGGAAGTAAAGCCCGTACCATTCCCTGAGCCTCTCCACAAAAACATTTATCACCCTGTCAAGCTCGTCCAGCATGCCTATCGCTTGGATCACAATCCTGTCCTTCTTGACCTCCCTTATCTTGGTTTTTGTGAGCTCTATGTTTACTTTTGTCAAAATCTGGTTAAGCTCTGCCTGGGAGCTGACCCACTTGAATTCCAGGGCGAGCTTCCTGAAATCTGATTGTAGCTTCTGGAGAGCAAGATTCTCTTTCTCAAAGGTGCAGGAAACTCCCTGAAAAGAAGCCTGCTTGTCCCAGACAATCTCTTTGAAGCCTTTCTTCCTCAGGCTCTCTATGATCTCTTTCTCTTCAGGTATGACCTCTGTTTTCGCCTTGGACAGTTTTGAGGCTATCAGTTCGGGCTCCTTGGGGAAAAGCCTCTTCTCGAGAATCTTGCCTTTGCTGTCAAAGGCAAAGCTTCCCATCACACAGGTTCCTATGAAGGCTTTCATTGATGCGGGAGGTGGGTTTCGAACCCACGCAGCGACTAACGCACTAGGTGTCTTAGCAACT
>JBGPBG010000127.1:0-2998 GCA_041481105.1 Candidatus Aenigmatarchaeota archaeon | reverse complement strand
GGGAGAGTTCGCGGAGGGATGCTACCATCTTTTCATGGAGCAGCTTCCCCAAGCCGAGCTCCCTGTATCTCTTGTCCAGAAAGATATACCAGTCAACCCCAAATCCTATCCGCCTGCCGCATATTTTCCCCTCAACATAATTGAAAATCACGCCGCCAGCAGGCCTGCTATTGACGCTAATGCAAAGGGAGAAGCATTCCGCATACTTTCCATCCTCCTGGAAGGAATATCCTCTTGCATTTTCATAGAGGTGGCTCTTGGTCTCCCTCTCATCCCTTATGGGGAAGCATTCCTCATAAATCTTCCAGAGCCGATTGAAATCCTTCCCTTTCGGGTTGGTTATCCGCTTGAAGGTGATTTTTGGCTGCATACTCTCGTGATTGTCTATTGGATTTTACAATAATATAAAAACCCTGCCGTGAATCTATTAACCATGTGCCTGGCAATCCCCGGGAAGGTTTCTGAGGTCCAAGGGAAGAAGATAATAGTGGACTTCTCAGGAAAGCTCTCTCCCGCAGAATCCCATTTCGTGGACGTCAAGAGAGGAGACTGGGTCCTTGTCTTCGGGAATTATATAATCGAGAAAACAACTGAGAAGCGCGCCAGGGAAATCCAGAAAACCCTTAAGGTGGGTGTATGAAAATCCTCCCCATAGCTGACAAGGAGCTTTTCCTGAGGTATGCAATACCCTGCGGGGAGGTTCTCGTGAAGAGAGGCTCGCTCGACTCGAAACTCCTCAAGAAAGCAGAGAAAATCGTGACTGATGGGAAGGCAGCAAACATAAAGCCTGAAGAGATGTTTCCCACAGCCGCGAAGATGTGCACTATCATTGCGCACAGGATGGGCAAGAAGACGATAGACCAAGAAGTCATTCGAAGGTATTTCCTGTTCGAGCATGAGAAAGCAGTGCGCTGGCGCATGAAGCTCTATCCTGACGTGATTCCCGAGAAATGCATAGTCTATCCTGCACGCGTACTGCGCTCGGGAGAGCTCCTGCTTGTGAACACGCCTGCCGGAAAGAAAATCCTTGACATGCGCTTCGCTCCTGAAGTGAAGAGAGGGGACTGGGTGAGCACACATTACTCATACGCCTCCGAGAAAATTTCTGGTGAGACGGCAAAGAAGATGATGAAGCGCAAAGGCAAAATTTAAGCCACTATCACCAAGAAATACATATGCACAAACTCTTCAACAAGATTTTCGTTTCTGCTGATGCCTCGCTTGTACGCGAGCGCGATTTCTTTATCCTGATGGATGCGGGATGCGAGCCAAAGACAAGGGGGGATTTTCTGCATCTCTGCCGGGAGACTAGGAAGCCCATAAAATATGCTTTCCTGACACATCACCACTGGGACCACGTGCATAACATTACGTACTTCCGGGAGAAATTCCCAAAGATTGAGGTGATAAGCAACCATAGGGTGGGTTCTGTTCTGAAATTCCGCGAAGAGCAGGAGATGATTCTGGGCGAGACCGAATATGTGGTGATCCCCACGCCCGGGCACAGCCCGAAGGGGGATGACATATGCATTTCCATGCCTGACAAGAAAACGGTCTTTGTCGGCGACCTCTGCCAGCCGCAGGGCCCTTCTTACGAGAGGACGGATTTTGCTACACCTGTCCCATACTTCCATCTAGGGGAGGAATATATCCGGTCACTGAAGAGGATCCTTGGAATGAAAATAAACCACGTGATAACGGGCCATGGGATGATTTACAGGAAAAGGGCGCTGGAAGTCACGCTGGAGGCTGCTGAAAGGATGAGGGACATTGCGAAAGAGACTGTGAAGAGGAATCCTGGCATGAAAAATTCATTAGCGGCCAAAACAATATTTGAAAGGGTGGCAGAGGAAAGGAACTTCCACGGAGTCCAGCACAGGTTCAGGGATCCCTATTACCATGAATGCGATGAGCAGGGCCTGCTCTACTGGGTCAAGAAATTCAAAGGAGAAAAGATTGTGTGAAGTAGGCGGAGCCTACTTCTTTATGCAAATAGTAAGGAGAACAATATGCCGGGTGAAATAGCGCTTCTGGGGGATTCAGACGACCAGTTCCTCACGGATGTCTTTAACGCCCTCAAATCCAAGAACATCCCTGTCACCATCCTGAAATTCTCCGATGAGCAGCTGCCCATGCAGTACAGGTACAGGGTCCTCGTTGACAGGGCAAGCTACTGCGACAACTACCTGAAGAGCATGGTGAAGAACTATTCGCTCAAAGGCACGTATGTTATAAACAACCCCTTCACGAACATATGTGACGACAAGATAATAGAGTTCAACATATGCCAGAAGCTCGGCATTCCTTACCCCAAGACCATTGTCCTTCCCAAAACCAACACGGAGATGGACACGAATGACCAGGTGGCTCTTCCTAATCTGGATGCAACCCTTTCCAAGTTGAAGTTCCCGATAGTGATGAAGCCCCACGATGGCTATGCATGGGACAACGTGTATATAGCCAACACGATGGATGAGGCGAAAAAGGTATACAATTCCCAGAAGGACAGGATGGTCCTTCTCGCGCAGGAGATGGTGAATCCCAAGACCTACTACAGGGTGTATTACTTCAAAAAGAGGGAGCCTGTATTTGTAAGATACATTCCTTCCGAGAGGCGCTACATCACGAGCGACTACTCGGACATAAAGAGCGTGATGGGCATTATAAGGGATTACACCATCCGGCTTAACGTGGCCCTGGATTATGACTTCAATGCCTGCGAATGGGCCATTGACCAGAGCGACAACATTTTCCTGATAGACGCATTCAATGAGACGCCTGAACTGGGGCCGAATGTGGTGCCCGGAGACTACTACAGCGCAATCCTTGACAGGTTTGTGGGGGTTGTCATGGAAAAATTCCATTCAAACGAGCTCAACAAGTGGCCTTTTGAGTATTCTCCTTGAAAATCCGCACAAATTTAAACTACCTTCCAGAATATTTACATCATGAAAAAAGAGACACTTGGCACGATTCTTGCCGTTTTGACGGCAGTGAT
>JBGPBG010000126.1:0-3000 GCA_041481105.1 Candidatus Aenigmatarchaeota archaeon | reverse complement strand
CTCGAAATAGAGCGTGCCTGAAGAGACGTATATTGAAAACTCGTTTGCGCGTTGGCTGCCACTGTCTGCGGCATGGAAAATGTAAAAGGTGCCTGTATCCATGCTGCCTCCCGGCCTTATCCAGAACTCTATCGTTCCCTGGTTCCTGTCGAAATTGCCTGAGGTATTGTATCTGAGGATTCCTGTTTCGTTTATGCGCACTCCCTGGGAGAATTTTCCCTCCTGGAAACTGAGCGATTCGCTCGCAAGAGGATTCCCGCTCCCGCCTCCCTGACACACAGGGTTCCCGTTAAACCTGCACAGGAAAGTCGTGTTCGAGTCGTATGCCAACTCCCCGTAATTCTGTGTCTGGTTGAGGGAGAATGAACCGTTAAGGTTGTGGTAAAGGCTGAGGTTGAGAATCTGCCCATCATCTGTTGCATTGCAGGTAAAGGTTATGTCATTGGTGGAATTGAACACCTGGCCTTCAGATGGCTCCACCGGGATTAAATCAATGGCATGGACGACTGGAGAGAGCGCAAAAACCACATATAAAAAAATCAGGCTGCATAACAGGCTTTTCAGAATCGCATACATATTCCTCTGTTCCTATCTCTCTGCATCTATCCCGCTGAACACCTCTTGTTCAGGATATACCTCTATTCCTTGGTTTGTTATCTGCATCGCCACTATCTTCTTCTTGTGCTTGGCTCCCCTCATTTTCAGGACTTCTATGGCGGATTCGCGTATGTCCCCCTTGCGTATGTTGTACAGAACGACCACCCCGTCAGCAAGGAACTCCTCAACTCCCGTGGGGCTGAATATCTTGGGCAGCTGCTCTGTCTCTGTTATGAGGAAGGAAGTCGCTTCCATTTCCTCAAAGAACCTGAAAAGCTGCTCCACATAGCTTCTATATGTATCGCTCCCCGCGAAGGCGGATGCTATTGAAGTTAGGGAGTCCACCACAATCTTGTCCGGCTTGAAACCTTTCGGAAGTATCACGGGATTCACGTCTATGAGCAGTTCGCCCTTCCTTTTAGCAAGGAGCGCGTCTATCGACCTGGCTATGTCAAAGACACTGAATCTCTTTATGACCAGGTTTCCTTTTTTCTCCAGCTCTTCCGGATTCCAGCCGAAATCCCTCATGTGGCGCCTGAGGCGCTCTTCTGACTCCTCGAAGCTCATATAGAGGCATTTTTCCCCGCGCCTGGCGGCTTCCGCAAGAATCTGCAGGCACATTATGGTCTTCCCTGAGCCCGCCCCGCCGGCTATAAGGACAGAATTGCCTTTGGGGATGCCTTTCTCGAAAAGTCCGTCAAATCCGCTTATGCCGGTTTTTATGTACTCTTTTGTGTCTTCTGCTCCCTTGCCGGGTTTTTTCATCTCTGTCTGCACGGCTTTCTTTATCTTCTCCGTGTCAAAAAAATCACTGCCTTTTCCCGAGGCCTTTTTCGACCTTCTTATAGCCAGAATACCACCTTATATAGATATTGTTTTTCCTGTTATAAAAATCACAAACAACCAAAACGTTTAAATATTTGAAAGGAACATATAAACCATGGCTGACGTGAACTCCATAGAAATGAAAAATGACAGCATAATCCTTAGCCTGAAAATCTCGAAAGAGGAGTATGAATTCCTCAAGCAGGCCACCACAGACCTCATGATCATTCCTGGTGGGCCAAAGTTCATGAATCACCTTCTCACAACCGGGAAGCTGGGGAACAGCAACCGGCTCATGCTTCCCAAGAAAATCCTGGACAGATTGGACGTAAGGAAGATGGACAAGAAGGTTTCCGGGAGGATTTTCAGGCTTGATGGCAATGTTTACCTCCTCACAAGGCTGCATGGGAAGAGGAACGGGATACCGGTATTCGGAGGCGAGGTAGATGGCTAGGATTACGACAGGCCTCCCCAGGCTTGACAAGATTCTTGGAGGGGGGTTCCCTGACAAGACTGCGATTCTGCTTTCAGGGGGTCCTGGAACAGGCAAGACCCTTTTCGGTATGAATTTCCTCCTTGAAGGCGCGAGGAAGGGAGAGAAGTGCTGCTACGTGACCCTGAATGAAACAAGCGAGGAAATTGTAAGGGCATCCAAAAGCATCGAGAAGCTGAAGGATGCGGAGAAATTCCTCGGGAAAAACCTCGCCATAGAGTACATAGCGCTCGGCGAGAGCAACATGACCATAAAGAGATTCGTGACCCTCATGAGCGAATACCCGAAGCTTGACAGGATTGCCATAGACAATGCGAACAAGATGTTCATGTTCTCTGACAGCAAAAAGAGTTACAGGATACATTTCTCGGAGATGCTGAAATACCTTAAAAATATCGGGTGCTCCCTCATACTCTGCGAGACAGAGAGCGATGCTATGGACAGCGGCAACGGGGAGGCGTACGAGTGCGATGGTGTGATACAGCTCTCGTTCCTGGAGCTCGAGGAGAAGCCCATGAGATCGCTTACCGTCCATAAGCTTCGCTACTCATCATTTGACGCAAAGGTGCCGCACGAGCTTGTGATAGATGGGACGGGGCTCAAGCTCGGGGAGACAAAGGTTATATAGAATGCTGCTTTGGGCTGGGCTCCTGTTCATTTCTTCTAGTTCGCTCTCTATTCTCTCAAGTTTTCTTTATATCCTTTCAGCAAAAGAACCTCGCCGGACATGCCCGCACAATAGTCTTAAGGGGAAAATCTTAAATCCTTATTTAGCAGCATTCGATAATTTTAAGCATGAGGCTGTCGGAGTTCCTGAGGAAGGGTCTTATAAAATCGTTCTATGGGGGGATTGTTTACAGCCTCCATGTAAAGACCAGAAGGAGGGCAACTCTGTTTTTTGGCGACATATTCATAAATTACTTAGAGAAATGCGAAAAGTCCGGTCATATGGATGAAATGTTTTCTGTCGGCCAGGAATGGATGTACTTGGTTTTCACTGTTATGATACCTTCCCGCATGAGGAGGCTTCCAATTTCCCTCCTCAACATGTCAATGAAAAAGGTATGGGTCAACACGGGCCTCAT
>JBGPBG010000125.1:0-3044 GCA_041481105.1 Candidatus Aenigmatarchaeota archaeon | reverse complement strand
GTAAGACTGCTTTTTCTTAGTTTTTTATAAAAACCAGAGGAAGAGTCATAGACATAACCGGATGGCCCTCTCATTTCAAAATCAAGCTGCAAAGCCTTTACTAATTCGCTTTCTCTCAGAACCATATTATTTTATTAGAAATCAAAGTTAAAAACCTTCACTTCCTGAAAGCCCCTGCCACAATGAGCGGGAATATTATCGTCGCGTCTCCATAGACTTTCACGCTTTTCGCCTCTGGCCTGATTTTCCCCCAGGATACAGCTTCATCAGGCCTTGCGCCCGCATCAGACCCGTCAAACTCCTGGGCTGTGTTTATGTATAGAGCATAATCCGCCCCATCCCTGAAAAGGTTCGCATTGCAAATATGGTGCTTGATAATTCCTGCTCCGAGCAGGATTATCCCTGTCTTTTCTGCGTTTATGGCGATGTCGTTTATCCTTATCAGGTCATCCACTATGTCAATCCTGAATTCCGGATTCTTCTTCTTGAAGAAATACGTCATGTCCCCGAAGGAGCCGTCAGTAAGGGCCGGGCAGAAGACAGGGATGTCATTCTTGTAAGCCCAGTAATAAATGGACTGCTCATTGTTTATCTCCTTTCCCAGTTCATGGATTATTTCAGAGGGGGAGAGAATACAATTCCCCTTCTTTTCCTTTTCCAGCATTTTTGCAAGGAAAACATTCATGAACTTCTCGAACTTTATGTAGCGGTCATTCGGGACGAACACGTTCCCGATCCTGTTTATGCCTTTCTCCCTCAACTCAGCCCCTTTGGCATCAAACCTTCCGAGCACGAAAGGCTTGAGGCACTTTATTATATCCTCTTCCACACCCCCGGCAGTGGTCACAAGCACGTGCACCATCTTGTTCTTAACAAGATACCTTATCACATCCCTTATTCCCGAGCTTACCATATTGGATGTGTAGCCGAAAAAAACAGTGACTTTTTCATCACGCATTTTTTTCACGACTTCTATAGCCCTCGCTACGTTCGTGGCCTGGAAGCCCGTGCTCATGTAATTCTCTAGGAACCTGTCAAAATCAAGGCCATTCTCAAAATTATAGCCCTTTACCTCAATTCCCTTGGCGCCAGAGCTTTTCTTGAAGACAGCGCCTTTTGCATTTCCAGCTTTGGCTTTCATTGAACCCACCTACCCATGGGAGATAGTTTTATCAAGTATAACATAACACCACAAGAAATTGCTTTATATAGGGAACTTCAAGGCTCCCAAAATCATGCTGAGAGTGAGTTCCTTGGCCACAATTCTCTATCTCCAGCCGTTTTTATAAAGGTTTATTAATTTGCAGCCACATAATATTGTCATTCGAAAAGGTTGTTTTAATGGTTACAAAACCCACCCAAATAAAGAGCCTTAAGGTAGGGCATTTCGTGATGTCAGAGGACGGCGAGCCCTGCAGGATCGTGGACATAACCATCTCCAAGCCAGGGAAGCACGGCTCCACCAAGGCAAGGGTGGACGTGATGGGGATTTTTGACAACCGCCGCCGCTCCATTCTTCGACCATCCGCAGACGAGCTGGACGTGCCTGTAATAGAAAAGCGCAAGGCCCAGGTAATCTCAGTCTCGGGAGAGATTGCCGAGCTCATGGACCTCGAGACTTATGAGACCTTCTCAGCCTCCGTCCCCGAGGAGTTCAGGGGTAAGCTCGAGCCGGGCGGGGAAATCAGCTATTGGAAGATCGAGAACCGGGTTCTGATAAAGCAGTTCAGTTCTGAGTAAGACGGCTTTGTTAAATTGAGATAAGCCGTCAAGCTATCAATTAGCTGCGCCACAATTCACATGTTTTGCATATCTCTTTTGATGAAGGCTCCCCGCATTTCTTGCAGTAACGCAGTTCCCCTATCTCCTTCTCCATCTGGCTTCTGAGAGAGGGCAGAATCCTGTCAAAAGTCTCCAAGATCGTGAACTTCATCCCTGAGTGGTTTTCCTCGAGCTGGTTGACGAAATCCCTGACCTCAAGCCTCAGCCCGCATCTGTGCGGGCACTCCTCATTGTGGTAGTTCAACCCGGAAAGAATCGCGTACAGAGCGACCTCCTTCTCAGGGATAATCCTGAGAGGCTTTATCCTTCCTACGAACTTCTTGTCATAGACTACAGGCTCAGGACCCATCCTGGAGGCGCGGTACAGATCCCCCCTTATGTAGTTCATGAGAACTGCTTGAGATTCATCATCCAGGTTGTGGCCTGTGCAGAGCTTAGTGAGCTTGAGCTGCCTGGTGTATTTGTTAAGCATGTACCTTCTTGCCACCCCGCAGAGCGTGCATGCAAGCTCCTGCTCATATTTGCGACCTGATTTCTTGGCCTCCTTCACCTTCTGGTCCAGCGTGTTGCCGAACTCCTCCTTGAAGGAATAGATATGATGCTCGACTCCGAGCTTCTTGCACAGGCCGGCCGCATATTTCAGGCTGTTCCTCCTGTAGCCCTTTATCCCTTCATCCAGGGAAATCGCGACAATCTTTATGTCCCTCCTGGGACCAAGAATCTTGTGCACCAGGTAGAGCGCGACCACGGAGTCCTTGCCCCCTGAAAGCCCCACACCTATCCTGTCCCCAGGCTTTACTAGCCCGTGAACCCTTATGTTCTTCTTGACCTTCCTCTCTATGGACTGCAGGAAATGCTGCCTGCAAAGATAGGAGCCTTCGTACTTCCTGAAAATCACCGCAGGCTTCCCACACTTGCATATTCTGGATTGAAGGCGCCTCTTGGTACCTTCTATCTTATATCGGCTTTTCTCCTTCAACCGAAGGCGAATCTTCTCTGTATTCTTTATTCGCCTTCCCTCTTTCTGGGGCATAGAAAACTCTTTAATACTTGATTTATAAGATTGGTTAGGCCGAGGTGGCAGAACCAGGTCAATGCGCCCATCCTGTTCTCAGGAACGGGAGCGTAAGTCTCGAAAACGGGTTTCCGAAAGGAAATGCAGGTTCAAAACCTGAGCCCTTTCTTGCAAAGAAAGGTCTAAGGTTCATCCCAAAGAAAGCATTTACAAATGCATTCAGGGAACATATGAAAATCCTGCCCTC
>JBGPBG010000124.1:0-3144 GCA_041481105.1 Candidatus Aenigmatarchaeota archaeon | reverse complement strand
GGATTTCAGGAAGGCGATATCCTTGAAAGAAGGTGGCTCGACCGCCTTGAAACGCGAATCCCACAAATAATTATTTTTGCATTTTCGTTTTCCTGAGAAAATACTGCAAGACTGTTTCAAGGTTGGGCTTGCCTGTCTCATCCAGATAATAGCGGACGTTCACGATGGGCTTGTTTATTTTCAGGAGCTTGGACAGGTTGACAGGGCTGCCGTCTATCACTATCTCACAGTTCGCACGGTTTATGCTCTTTTCAAGCTCCTTTATCTGGCGGTCGCTGTAACCCATTGCCGGGAGGATGTTCTTGAGGTGAGTGTATTTTTTATAAACTTCCTTGATGGAACCGACTGCATATTTTTCCGCAGGAATCATCTTGGCCCCGTATTTTTGTGCTGCCACCGTGCCGGCTCCAAAGCTCATGCCTCCGTGAGTGAGGGTTGGACCGTCCTCTATCACAAGAGCTGTTTTCCCTCTCATGGCTTCAGGATTATCTATTATCAGCCCTGAGTTTGCCTTGATAACAATTGCTTTCGGATTGTACTGCTTGATGTTATCCGTCAATGTTTTGATTTCCACGGGCGTTGCGCTGTCCATTTTGTTTATGACCAGCACGTCTGCAAGAAGGAAGTTCGCTTCACCTGGGTGGTATTTCAGTTCATGTCCTGCCCTGTGCGGATCGAGAACCGTAATCGCTAAATTGGGTTTGATAAAAGAAAAATCATTATTGCCGCCGTCCCATACTATTATGTCGCACTCCTGCTCGGCCTGTCTGAGAATCTTCTCGTAATCCACGCCTGCATATACGACCGCGCCGTTCTCCAGGTGCGGCTCGTATTCCTCCCTCTCCTCTATCGTGCACTTGTTTTTTTCCAGGTCCTCATAAGTAGCGAACCGCTCCACAGTCTCTTTTTCCAGGTCTCCGTAGGGCATGGGATGGCGTATCACCACGACTTTGAGGCCGCGCTTCCTAAGGATTGAGACTATCTTTCTTGAGGTCTGGCTTTTCCCAGAGCCTGTGCGCACCGCGCATACAGCAATCACGGGTTTTGAGGATTTCAACTGTGTGGATTTGGGGCCGAGAAGCATGAAGTCTGCCCCGCAGGACAGAGCGATAGAGGCCTTATGCATCACGTATTCATGGGAGACGTCAGAATAGGCGAATACCACGATGTCTGCATCAAATTTTTTGATGAGGTTGGCAAGCTCCTTCTCATCGTAAATGGGAATTCCTTTTGGATAGAGAGGTCCTGCTAATGAAGGCGGGTATCTTCTGCCTGCTATTCCTGGAATCTGGGCTGCTGTGAAGCAGACAACTTCATACTCGGGGTTGTTGCGGAAGAAAACGTTGAAGTTGTGGAATTAGGGGGCTCCTATAGCCTGTCCCTTCCCGCAGCACCCATTACAAGAACACGTCTTTTTTCCATGCTATTTTATTATCAGAGGTATCTTATCAAGCAAATCAGAAGCGAGGAGGCCTGGACCCTTTTCCTTTGCGGCCAAGTCTCCTGCCGCTCCGTTTATGTATGCGGCTGCACAGGCTGCTGTGAATGGGTCGAATTTCATCCCGAGAATCGCGCCACATATTCCGGCGAGTGTGTCGCCGGTCCCTCCTTTGGTCATGTTCGGGTTTCCTGTCATATTATGGGAAACTCTCTCGCCGTCGGAGATTATGTCTATATGGCCTTTGAGGAGGATGGTGGTTTTTAGCCTGGCTGCAAAAAACTTCACCACGTCCGTCCTGTGGCTTATCTCTGTCGTGGGATCCTCTCTTGTTAGGGACTGGAATTCCCGCTGGTGTGGTGTCATGACAAACTGCCTGCCTGAAAGCAGTTCGGGATTCTGCGCGATTGTGTGAATCGCGTCAGCATCTATCACGCAGGGGATCCTCACGCTCTTGAGCACGTTATGCACGAGAGAAGATGTTTCCTGCTTCCTTTCTATCCCTCCTCCTATGACAATCGCGTCCGCGCTCTTGGCTATCTCAAGAATCGGTTTGAGGTGGCTGTTGTTCAGGTAGTCTCCTTTAAGCGGCTCTGTTATCATGTCCGGGGAGAAGGAAGCGATTATGTTTGCGGCTCTCTCAGGAGCGGCTATAGTCACCAAATCGCTTCCGGAGCGGAAGGCTGCAAATGCTGCAAAGGCAGGGGAGCCTGAGTACTTGCGGGAGCCTCCTATAACAAGCACGTGACCGAAATTGCCTTTGTGGCTCCAGTCGGGCCTGGGAAGATAGATTTTTTTCAGGATTTCCTTCGTGACAATCTGGGGTTTCTGCTGGGGTATCATTCTATCCCTCTATAATCGTGCCTTTGAACGGCTTGCCATTCAGGAAATTTTCAAGGTTCGCGAGGTTCCTGCCGTTCATTATCACGACCCGCAGGCCAAGCTTCTGCGCCTCCCTTGAGGCGATGGGGTCGAACGGGGAGTTGAGGCCTGATATCCATTTGTTCCCAACAAGCTTCCGGAAATCCTTCCATGAGATGCGCTTGAACCTTTTTGCATCCCTGTGGTATTTCGGGTCCTTGTCGTAAACATAATCTATGTTAGATAAATTTAGAATTGCCTGGGCCTTAAAGTTTTTTGCCCACATGGTGGCGTCGTAGTCAGTGCTGTGCCCGGGCTTCCAGCCCGCTGCTATTATAACCGGTTTTTGGGTATGGATTTTTTCATTATAGTGCCTTATCACAACAGAGTGTGCAATTTCCCGGAAGATGGTGCGCAGGAGGTGGGCATTAATCCTTGTGGTGTGGATACCAATCCAGTCCAAATCATTGTGGGTGGGCTTTGTGATTTCTTTCGCAGCGTTCTGGTATTTCCTGCATGTTTTTCCTCCGCCCACGATTATTATGAACTTCCGGCCCTTTTTCACCTGATTTAAAATGAGCGAGCGGAATTTTTTCAAAAAAGCAACGTCTATCTCTTCCGGGACAATAACCGAGCCGCCAAGCGAGATTATCACATAATCGTTCTTCATTAAATCCACCGCTTCCTCCTGAAGTAAATGACCATTAAAACAGCTATGATTGCCATGAGGAAAAGCACAATATAGTACATATCGTCAAAGTGCGATTCCGGAATGTTCAGGTTCATGCCGTAGATTCCTGTGAGCACTGTGAGGGGAAGCATTATTGTCGCCACTATTGTCAGGG
>JBGPBG010000123.1:0-3157 GCA_041481105.1 Candidatus Aenigmatarchaeota archaeon | reverse complement strand
GTCAAGCTGGGGTCCTGTTATAATCTGGTCCATTGGTTTCAGTCCGATTTCCATTGCTATGTTCTGCGCTGTGCTCGGATAGTCCCCGGTTATCATGACCACCCTCACCCCCGCGCTGTAGCATTCCGAGAGCGATTGTGCCACGCCCGGCCTCACGGGATCTTCAAATCCCATAAGTCCGAGGAACTGGAATTTGAAGTCGTGCTGCTGATCAGGAAGGCCAACGTGCTTGAAAGTTGCCTTTGCAACGCCTATCACCCTCATGCCTTCCTTTGCCATCGTTTCAATGTGGTTCTCCAGCTCGAACAACTCAGCCTTGTCCATGTGGCAGAGGTCTGCTATGCCTTCGGGGGACCCCTTTGCGGCTATCACATAATCCTGCCCGTCAGGGGATTTCCATACGTGGGAGAGGGCGAGAAGCTTCTGGGAGAGCGGATACTCCTTCACGAGAATCCAGTTCTTGTGGATATGCTCTGTGTTCGAAAGGGAATGGTGGCCGAGCTCCTTGATGGCTTTTTCCATGGGGTCGAACGGATCCTTCTGGCTCGCAAGAATCCCGAATTCCACAAGCCTGTGAAAGCTCTCCGGGAGCGGCTCCTTTTTCGCGAAATCCGCGTCATAAGATTTCCCGCCGGCGAAAATCTTCTTCACCTCCATGCGGTTGAGGGTAAGGGTCCCTGTCTTGTCCACACACAAGACAGTGGCAGAGCCTAATGTCTGGATGGCATGGCTCCTGCGCGTGAGCACGTTCTTCTGGGAGATTCTCCATGCACCGAGCGCGAGAAATATCGTGAGAACAACGGGAAACTCCTCAGGCAGCATTGCCATTGAAAGCGTGATTCCGGCAAGGAGCGCGTTAAGCCAGCTGCCCCTTGTGAGGCCGAACAACACAACAACCATCGCGCTGAGTATGATGCTTATTATTGCGAGATCACGGACAAGCTTTCCTGTCTGCTTTTTGAGCGGCGCCTCTTCAGGCTCAAGCCTCTGCAGGGCTTTCCCTATCTTGCCCATTTCCGTGCTAGCGCCAATTGCCTGCACTCGTGCGATCCCATATCCCTGGACAACCAGCGTGCCTGAATAAACAAAAGGCAGGTCGTCCCCTCCGGGCCTCGCGCTCTGCACTTTTTCGCTGCTTTCGCTCTTCCTTACGGGAACGGATTCCCCTGTGAGGAGGGATTCATCAACAAGCAGGTTGCTGCAGGAGAGGACGGTAGCGTCCGCAGGTACGCGGTCACCCTCTTTCAGGACTATTATATCCTCCCTCACCACTTCCCTGCCGGCAATCCTTATCTGCTTCCCATCCCTTATCACAAGCGCTCTCGGGCTGGACATGTCACTTAACGCCTCGAGCGTGCGCTCGGTCTTGCGCTCCTGGTAGAAGGTTATGCCCAGAACAACGAAAACGAATGCGAGAAGAATGAGCGCTTCTTCCAAATCCCCGAGCAGGAGATAGATTATGCCGCCCGCTATAAGGAGAAGGAACATGGGCTCCTTGACAATGCCGAAGGCTATAGAGAAAATGTTGCGCCTCTTTGCGGAGGGAATCTCGTTGTAGCCGTCCTGCCTGAGCCTCTTGGCAGCCTCCTCTTCTGTGAGACCCTGGGGAGATTCTTGCACGATTACACACTCTCGCTCTTCTCAAAGAAGTACGCTCCCAGGAGTATCATCGCGGCCGAAGCGGCAAGCAGCACCGTGAAATCAATCCATATTGGAAGGAAGGAAACCCCTATGAGGGCTGCCCTCATCCCGTCCACCCCGTAGGTCAGGGGGTCTGCGTAGGATATGGCCTGCACCGGCCCCGGCAGGTTCTGGAGGGGGAAAAGCGCACCTGATAAAAAGAATAGCGGGAATATTAAAAAGTTCACTATCAGGTTGAACCCCTGCGGGTCCTTCATCTTCGAGGCGAATATCAGGCCTATCCCTATGAAGGCAGTGGCTGTAAGAATCATGAAGACTATTGCCAGGAGAAGATTCAGCACCCCAGCTATCCTGAGCTGGAAGGCCACGGATATCGCGAGTATCAGGAGGGCCTGTATGAGGCCCGTGGTTATTGCGCCGGCTGTCCTGCCAAGAACGATAGAGACCCTGCTCACGGGAGCCACCATTATCTCCTTCAGGAAGCCGAACTGCCTGTCCAGGAGGACAGTGAGGCCTGCGAAAGTGGAGGAGAACAGCAGGCCCATGCCTATTATTCCGGGAATCAGGAACTGGATGTAATTCACGCCGGGAGGGGCTCCCGGGATGGAAAGGCTTCCGAATCCGAAGCTGAAGAATGTCAGGAACAGGAGAGGGGTTACAAGCGAGCCTACTATGCGTGACTTCGAGCGCACGAACTTCTTCATCTCCCTGAGCCACAGCACATATATCGTTGCAAAGTTTATGGTTTTCATATTTCACTGATTTCTTTTGTAAATCCTTTTCTTGGGATAAGACCTGGACCGATTCTCTCGGAAGGTGCCCTCAGACACCTTCATTCTTTCAATCGGGAAAGAAGGGCTTGGTTTATCTTCCCATGCGCATGCGCATGAACCTCGCCCTGTCGCTGCCCTCGCCTTCCTGGTCTCTTATTGTTTTTCCCGTGTAGTGGATGAACACATCCTCGAGGCTGGGCTCGTGCAGGTTCACGGAGGTGATTTTTATCCCGGCTTTTTCCGCAGTTACTATTATTTCGGGTATCCTTTTCTCCCCGTGCTCCGTGGTGATGCAGATGTTCCCGTCATATTTCTTGACTGACTTCACCCACTTGACTTTCTCGAACAGCCTGACAAGCTTCTCGCTTTCCTGGCTCTCGGCGCACACCACGTCTCCTCCAAGAGAATGCTTGAGATTCTCGGAAGTGTCCATTGCTATTATCTTTCCATGGTCGATTATGGCTACCCTGTCACATAAATAGTCTGCTTCTTCCATGTAGTGGGTTGTGAGGATTATCGCGACATCCCCTTCGCTCTTGAGCTTCTTTATGTAGTCCCAGATGTGCCTCCTTGTCTGCGCGTCCAGTCCGATTGTAGGCTCGTCCAGGAAGAGGACTTTCGGCTTGTGAATAAGTCCCCTTGCTATCTCCAGCCTCCTTTTCATCCCTCCGGAATATTTCTCTACAAGCACATTGGCCTTGTCTTCCAGCTCCACAAGCTTGAGGACCTCGCTTATCCTTTCG
>JBGPBG010000122.1:0-3160 GCA_041481105.1 Candidatus Aenigmatarchaeota archaeon | reverse complement strand
GATAGTTCTGGCGCTTGCTTTTGCAGTTGTCCTGCTCATGTTCCTTTTCCCAGGCACATCAAACAATTCCGGCCAGAACCAGAGCCGGGTATGCTTCAAGCAAACCTGCTTCGCGGTCGAGCTCGCGCTCACCCCTCAGCAACAGGAGCAGGGGCTCATGGGCAGGCAGTTCCTTGGGAATGATAGTGGGATGCTGTTCGTGTTCCAGCAGGATGGGGTGTATCCGTTCTGGATGAAAAATACGCTCATCCCTCTGGATATGGTATGGGTGGATAGCCAGGGGAAGGTGGTCTTCATCGGGAAGGATGAGCAGCCATGCGGCTCAGGGGAATGCCCCCTTATAGACCCGGGGAAAAGCGCCAGATACGTGCTTGAGGTGAACGGGGGGACTGCGGACGGGATTGGAATGAAAGAAGGGGACAAGCTCTCCATTTCTATTTGACCTGAATCAGAAAAATGTGTGATAAAGCCTTTTCCAGAATGAGGGTCTCCTAGGTTCAATGCTTTCAGCAAAAAACTGTTCCTGGGTAGGAACTCTGAAATATCCAGAGCCCAGCGTTTCTTGTTTGAATTCCCGGTAGAAAATGTCTTTCTGTTTCTGTGTCATCCGGCCGAACATCTCTTCCATAAGAGCTTATTCTTTTGAAATTATTTAAGCATGTTGAAGAGCCAGAAGTTACTTGAAAAGCTTCCTGACATACCACAGGTATGCCACGATTATCGCGGGCAGTATCACGTCCCCGAAGCTGAATGTGGCTATGTGCAGGGCTATCGAGACCAGCACTATCCCCATGTAAGCGAGCCAGCCTGTCCTCCTCATCACGCATAGCCAGCGGAGCGCTATTAAGGATGCTATCCCTAGGACCAGGAGCGCAGCGCCTTTTATGCCCACAAAAAGCGGAGGGATGAAAGAAGGCGGAAGCGGAACTCCGGGAATTGTCCCTGTTCCTATGAGGCCTGCGAAAGCCATCAGCCCTATGCCTCCCACCATCTCGAGTATCGCTCCTATCGTTCCTAATATGCAGATTATGGTCACTCCAGGAGGCCTTGGCATGTTGCTTTATTGTTTTTTTGTGCTTAAAAATCATATTCCTTGCTCATCGGGATTTTAAGCTCGTTGCGAATTCTTTAGCATGGCCCAATTCGAAAGGTACGCGGGAATGTATAATTCCACTGTGAAGCTATCCGGGACACAGGGCAAATATTGCCGGGCAATAGCTTCGCTCTCAGGGCCCGTGCGCACAGTGCTGGACGTTGGGGGAGGGACTGGAGCGATAGCTGCATGCTTCGCGGCAGGCGCGGAAAAGGTGGTGGTCCTTGACCCTTCACGGGAGATGCTCTCAAGGATAAAGGACTCACGGATAGAGGCTGTAAAAGGGGTGGCGCAGAAGATACCTTTCCCTGACAGGAGCTTTGACCTTGTTTTCTGCGTGGATGCGCTCCACCACTTTTCGAATGATCACGGGAATCCGGAGGAGGCGATACACAAAGCTATCGGGGAGATGCTCAGGGTGCTGAAGCCCCAAGGCATCCTAGTGATAATAGACTTTGACACCGGGAGGATTCTCGGACGCTTGGCGGCATTCTTCGAGAAGAGGCTCATGGGATGGGACAACCTGTTCTTCTCCAAGAAGGGAATCCAGGCTCTTTTCAGGAGATATCCCGTTTCTGTGGAGGTTTCGAAGCTGGACATGGTGACTTACATAGCTAGGGTGAGGAAAGCATCGCCTTAAAAAGTTTTGCGCGAAGATTTTTGCATGGCTGATGAAATAATTACGGCTTACGGTATACCAATCTGTTATATGGATGATGCTCCACTGAAAAGGAATTTTGTAATTTATATGAATTCCGGAGATTCGGTGAACTACATTGAGTTCGGCGTTTGGGAAAGGCAAGGCGGGAAGATGCAATTACTCGATATAATCAATACGGATTTTAAAAGAAAACCCACCAAAGGCGATAAGTTTCAGGCTGAAGATATCATAGAAAACTTGAAAGAGAAATGCAAAAATAAGAATTGGAATCTAATTCAAACTAACTACATGGGTCTCAGGATGGTGGCGGACATAATTGCAACCCATGTGGAAAATATTTATGGAAATAAATTCAGGTTTTTACTTCCGCTTGACTATCCGGAAGAGGAGCCCTGAGCTCAAACCCTCTCCCTGGCAGCTTCTGTGGCGTGCGTGTCTATAGTCTCGTGAATGGCGTCCACAAGGGTTTTCTTCCCCTTCTTCTTCACGAGCCAGTATGGGTAGTATACAAGCTCCATCTTCTCTGGGGTTATTTTCATTCCCGAGAGCTTCTCTTTTAGCGAGTCCTGCTGGACAGAAGGCTCGAGGGAGATTCCAGAGAGGGAGAGCTCTGAAGGCTCCTTGTGGATTGTGGGAATATCCTTGGGAATTTTATCAGCTGGGGTGCGTTCCAGCGAGCCATCCTTCTCGAAAACAAGGGAGCCTGTCATGCCGTCAAGGTAAATATTCTTATTTTTCAGGGAGATTTTCCAGAGAGGGTATTTCAGAAAATCCACGGCGTCCGCGCCCTTGTGGCGGAAGAGTATCTCGTCCTTGGAGACATTCGGCTGGAACATTTTGTAAGGGCTTCTGGAGGAATCAGGCTCCTCTTCAGCACGCCTCTGCTGCATCTTCACAGTGTCCCCTCCATGTTCGCTTCTCCTTATGCGTATGTCCACTATCAGAGGCTGGTCAGTTATCCCTACTATCATGGCCACTCCCACTGGAAGGTCTCGGATGTCTTCCTTCACCCCGGTTCCCATCCCCTCGACTGAATCTGCTATGGCCTTCAGGTCATTCGGATTCGTGACCTTAAGGATGACCTGAGTATTGCATTGGGACAGGATGTTCTTGTCCACGTTCGCGGGCCTCTGGGAAACCGCCATCAGGCCCATCCCGAACTTGCGGCCTTCGCTTGCTATTGTGCGGATTATCCTGGAGCTTGCAACCTCTCCCAGTCCCCTCTCAGGGCAGAAATTGTGAGCCTCTTCCAGGACGAACAGGAACGGAGGAATCTTTCCGCGCTTCCTTGCGGAAAAAAGCTCCTCCGCGAACTTGAGCACTATCATCTGCTGTATCTCAGGCCTGGCCTCCTTCAGGTCTATTATGCTTATCTTCCCGTCCTGCACAAGCTCCTCCGGGGTGGT
>JBGPBG010000121.1:0-3161 GCA_041481105.1 Candidatus Aenigmatarchaeota archaeon | reverse complement strand
TCAACCTGGTACCCTGTGATGACCATCCTGCAGTTCTCACGCTTATGCAGTTTTTTTATGTAATATCCGATCGGACCACCGTTAAGCATCCCGGCTGTTG
Organism: Candidatus Aenigmatarchaeota archaeon; assembly: GCA_041481105.1. Lineage (GTDB taxonomy): Archaea > Aenigmatarchaeota > Aenigmatarchaeia > QMZP01 > QMZP01 > JAPLVB01. The sequence continues at coordinate 3,061 of JBGPBG010000121.1, read as the reverse complement.
TTATAACAACACATGGCTTGCTGAGAACAGCTTCCCTATGGGAAGCCTTTGTTATCTTGTGCGCTTTCCCAAAAACCTTCTTGAGCCTGTCCAGATTCCTCACGGACTCGGGATAGGACATGATTATCTCGCTGGCAGTTATCCCCATTCCATCCAGGTAAATCGGAAATCCGAGGTCATGGAGTATGAGGAGCAGCTCCTGGGTTCTTCCAACAGCAAAAGTCGGAAGGAGAAGAATACCATTATTGTAAATGGTTTCCTGGGCAATTTCCCTCAGCCTATCCTCTGCCACCGACCTTTCGGGATGATTCTTGTGGGAGTATGTAGCTTCAGTAATAAGCATGTCTATATTCTCATAGGAGAGCGCAGCGCCCTTCATCAATTGCGTGTCCACAAAGTTTATGTCTCCAGTGAACATCACCCTCTTTCCGGAAGAGTTTATTATGAAAGAAATGCTTCCTGGCACATGCCCTGATGAATGAATCTCCACAACAGACGAGCCCACATGTTCTTTGCGGCCGAATTCAACCACTCTTTTGTTTCGCTCCATCTCCTTTATGTCATGGGTCATGTAAATAGGCTCCACCCCACGCTTGTCCTGGATCTTCAGCGAGTCCCTCAGGAGAAGGGAAGAGAGGTCGAACGTGACGCCGGTCCCGTAAACACTTCCCCTATAGCCGCTTTTGTAAAGCCCGGGAACATATCCCGAATTGTCAAGCTGCGCATGGCTGAGGAGAACAGCATCTATCGGAAGGCCGGGTTTGATGGGCAAGTCAAAATTCTGGACCTCGATCCCATGGTCAAGAATGAATCTCTCGGAACCGGTTTCCAGGAGAACAGAAAGCCTCCCAACCTCCCTCCCTCCTCCAAGTATTGTGATTTCAGGCATACAGAACAACTTTCTATAAATATCCAAAAGTAATTTAATATTATGTCTTACTTGGATTTAAACTACAGGCCGAAAAACGATTTGGTGTGCGAATTCTATCTCGAGCCGGCCAAAGGGCTCTCCATAAAGGATGCTGCGGAGCATATCGCGGGAGAGTCATCCATAGGCACATGGACCGAGGTTTCGACCTCGACCCCGCGAATCAGGAAAATGGCTGCCAAGGTTTTCTCAATAAAGGATAATTACGTGAAGATAGCATATCCGCAGGAGCTGTTCGAGCCGGGGAACATGCCGCAGATAATGAGCAGCATAGCAGGGAATATCTTCGGGATGAAGGCTGTCGAGAATCTAAGGCTTGAAGACATAGATTTCCCGAAAGATATAGCCAAATCCTTCAAAGGGCCGGAAATCGGTCTTGAAGACTTGAGGAAAATCACGGGAATAAAGGGAAGGCCTATTCTTGGGACAATATACAAGCCCAAGCTCGGGCTTAACCCGAAAGAGATGGAGGAGCTTGCATACAAGGTCTATTCCGCTGGTCTGGACTACACGAAGGATGATGAGAACCTGTGCTCAATGGGCTTCAACAAGTTCGAGGACAGGGTATCAAGGGTTCTAGGAGTGGTTGACAGAATCAGGAGCGAGCAGGGAAGGACAGTTATTTACGCGGCAAACATAACAGCTCCCGCCCAGGAAATGCTCAAGCGTGCGCAGTTCGTCAAGGACCACGGAGGGAAGTGCATAATGATTGACATAATGACGGCAGGCTGGAGCGGCCTTCAGTACATAAGGGAGCAGAACCTCGGGACGATAATCCACGCACACAGGGCAATGCATGCAGCCATCACAAGGAATCCCAAGCATGGGATTTCCATGCTCTCAATAGCAAAGGCCGCAAGGCTTATAGGAGTGACAGCCCTTCATACAGGAACTGTCGTGGGGAAGATGGAAGGCCCGAAAGATGAGGTCATGGAGATAGACTCCTTCCTCAAATCGGATTTCTACGGCCTGAAAAAGGTCATGCCAATCGCTTCAGGAGGCCTTCACCCGAGGCTTGTCCCAGACCTCCTGAAAATACTCGGGAATGATTTGGTAATAACCTTCGGCGGAGGATTATGGGGCCATCCCGGAGGGCCTGAATCAGGCGTCCGCGCAATTGCACAGGCGACAGATGCTGCCATGCAAAAAACCCCTCTCGAGGAATACGCGAAAACGCACAAGGAACTGGCAGAGGCGCTGAAGGAATGGAAGTAGTTTTGCTTACACGAAAACTTTTTTTGCCTCCCTCTCGAAAAGCTCCCACGTCCTGAAATTCAAGGCCTCCGGGCTTTTTTGCTTGATTAGCTTTATTGCCTCCAGGTCTATCTCCAGAGCGGTCTTTTCGGATAGGTAACCTATATCAGGGCAGACTATTTTCCCTGTATTGGACCTGCAGTCGCAGAATTCCGTTATGTTCTTCAGCACTGTTATGTAAGCGACTCTCTCGAAGGAATCTATGACCTGCTTTGCCGCAAGCGAGAAAAGCCTGAAAGACTTTTCCTTCCCTGCAGGATTTGACTTTAGCGCGCCAGAAGGGCAGGTCTCTATACAACACTCACATCCCGAGCAATTTTTCTCATCAATATCAATCCCTTTGTCCATCACACGAATCGCATTGCATGGGCACGCCCTTTCGCAGGCATGGCATTTCTTGCACTTTTCTGAAATGTGCTTCGGGATAGTAGGGCTGTGTATCTGGCTCTTGGAGTCCCTATTAACGCAGCCCATGCCAAGGTTTTTTATCGCTCCTCCGAAAGCCGTGATTTCATGGCCTTTCCCGTGGCTCAAGACAAGCAGGGAGTCAGCATCAAGAATCGCTTTTGCGATTTTGAATCCGCCTTTTATCACGTATTCATCATCTCTTGCAATTACCACAGGAAAGCCTCCAAATCCGTTTTCTGTTGCAACCTTAATGTAGCCTTCTGGCGTTTTTCGCGGGCCTGTGTAAAGGCAGGTTGTGTCAACAAGGAACGGGTCGCAGCCGGATTTCTTGAGCTTGTCAAAGACTATCCTCACATCCTCTGGGGAAATGTGCGTCTTGTTCCCACTCTCTCCCATGTGTATCTTTATGGCAACCCTTCCCTTCAGGCTTATCGGGATATCCGAGATTTTATGATAGAGCATAAATTACAC
>JBGPBG010000120.1:0-3174 GCA_041481105.1 Candidatus Aenigmatarchaeota archaeon | reverse complement strand
TTCGCCAAGAGGAAGCTCATGGTGTGCGATGAGGCGCACAACATGGAGGAGGAGCTCATGAGGTTCATCGAGTTCACGATAAGCGACAAGGACCTCAAGCTGGTGAACTGCAGGATCCCCAGGATAGTGGCTAGGATAGAGGAGTGGGTGGAGCACATAAACGAGTGGAAGAGGAACCTCTCGGAGGAGCTGAAGAGCTGCCAGGAAAAATTTGACGGCATGGAGACGAAGGATGCAGAGCTGGTAGAGAAGATGCACATGCTTGCAGAGAAGATCGAGAAGTGCAGCTTCATGTCGGACGAGATCTCCCTCGAGCCGGAGAACTGGATAGTCGAGAGGGGAGAGATGGGCCTGATGAGCAAGGTCACGTTCAGGCCGATATTCGTGAGGGAGTGGACCTCAAAGTTTTTCTCGATGGCCGACCAGTTCCTCCTGCAGTCAGCCACGATAATAGATGCCGAGTCCCTGGCCAGCAGCCTCGGGCTGGATGAGAAGGAGTGCATATTCCTTCGCGCGGGCTCGGACTTCCTTCCGGAGAAGAGGCCGATATACTACAATCCCGTGGGAAGCATGTCCCAGAAGGAGATAGGGGACACGCTCCCGAAGATGGCTGAGGAGATAAGGAAGCTCATGGAAAAGTATCCGGACAGGAAGGGCGTGATACACACCCACACATACAGCATCCAGGAATACATACTCAGGAGCATCAGGTCGGACAGGTTCATTGCCAACAGCCAGGATGATACAGCGGCAAGGGGGAGGATAATCGCGGAATTCATAAGGTCCGAGAGCCCCGCGATACTCGTCACCCCCAGCGCCTACGAGGGCATGGACTTCAAGGACGACATATGCAGGTGGCAGGTGATATGCAAGATACCCTACCCCAACCTCGGCAACAAGCAGGTGGAGAGGAGGATGAGCCTGGACAGGAACTGGTACCAGTGGAAGACCGTGCTGCGCCTGGTCCAGACCTACGGAAGAGGGATCCGCTCGAGAGAGGACTGGTGCGACACGTACATACTGGATGGTTCATTCTCCATTCTCCTTAAGACCGGGAAGGGCCTGTTCCCGGAATGGTTCACGGAAGCGATAGTAAAGCCCTGAGCGGCCGCCCCTTTCCCGCGCAGCCCCTCCTTTTATAAAACTTGCCCCAATAAGGAGCCATGTCAGGAGATGGGTTAATCTTTATATATAACTTATTCTACATTATATAAATATTAATAAAAATATAATGTAGAGTGGTTAATATGGACTGGAGAGAGATGGCCATGGAAAGGGAAGGCATGTACACCCTGGAGAGCTTTTCGAGAGCCGAAGGTATAAAGAAGGATACATCTGTGCTGTATCTGCATGAGCTCAGGAAGAGGGGGTTCGTTAGGACGACCCGCGAGAAGAGGGGAAAGAGGTTCTATGACGTGAGACCTCTCTCCCTAAAGGAGATAGGATCGAAGGGGTTCTACGAGATGCTGAACGAGAACTCCCCCCTCAAGATACAGGAGCCCTTTGTGCACAGGGTTTATGGGAGGGAAATGCCAATGGAAGAAGTTATAGTCCGGGCAATAAAGACCAGGAGTTCCAGGATAATCCTTGCCTCTCTCGGCTTGTTCAGGAAGGCTAGGAATTGGAATCTCCTTCATGAAATTGCAAAAAAGGAGGGTCTGGAAAGGCATACAGGAGCCCTTTACTCACTGAGCATGAGATTCTTCCGCGTAAGGAGAATGGATGATAGGATTTTGGGGAAAATGAAAGAAGCCGCAGTAAAAGATAAGTTCATAATACCAAAATTAAGTAGCGACGATTTCAAGGATATAGAAGAGGAATGGGGGGTTCACATCCCATTCAACAAATCGGACATGAAAAAATTAGGCGTGTGATATGATAGACGTAGAGGGGCAGAAAAAACTCTTCGCCTTCATAGGGGAGGAGTGCAAAAGGAAGATAGAAGCGTTAGCCATAGGAGGCTCTGCCATGCTTTTCTACAACTTCTCCAAGGAGCAGACAAAGGACGTGGATATCGTCTGCCTTTCAGAGGAGGACAGGAAATACCTGATAGGTGTCCTGGGGAAGATGGGATTCCAGGAAAATATAACCCCAAAAGAAGTAGGCATTCCCTACAGGTTCGTTTCAAAGGATTATGTGATTGACGTTTTTGCCGGAAGCATCTTCCACATAAAGATCTCGGAAAGCATCCTTGACAGGATTAAGGAGAAAGTTGAGTTCGGGAACCTCACAATATCCGTGATATCCCCGGATGATATAATCCTCACCAAATGCGTGACGGATAGGAGGGGGGATAGGGAAGACGCGATGGGCATAATAAAGGAATATAACGTGAAATGGGATCTGGTAATCCAGGAAGCCATGTGGCAGACCGAGAACGGGGAGAAGGCGTTTACTGTGTACCTGTTCGATTTCCTTGAGGACCTGAAGGAGATGGGAGCGAAAGTCCCGAAAGAAGTGATAAGGAAAGTCAGGAAGCTCTCGGAAGAGGAGATGCTGAAGGTCCTGAAGAGCGGAAAGGGGAATGCTAACTTAAAGGGGTGAGGAAGCCAGCGCATCTCATCAAATTTTATAAGCCTGGGAACAAAATAAACGCATGTCAGTGCGCGAGATACTGTGGCCAACGAGGCGGAAGATAGCAGCCTCCTTCCTCATAGCGGCAGTCTCAGTCCTCCTCATCTACATTCTCAATCCCTATTACCGGGATGCGCTGTTCAGCCTTGATTTTTCCCTGCGCGTCCTGAGCGTTTCCGCAAGCTTTGCCATAGTCACGGCCATCTATTACCCTCTTGCCTGCGGCGTGATTTTCCTTTTCAAAGGCTTCAGGCAGAAGAAAAAGCCAAAGAGGAAGGACATGGCCATAGCAGTCCTCCTGGTCCTCGTATTCAACCCTCTCACATTCTCTCTTGTCTCAGCGATTTCCTCGTACGTGAACAATAACGTAATAAACTACCCTTGCGGGGTGGAGATCTTCGGCTTTGCTGACAACTCCCCCGCGCAGATGGCTGGCATGAAGACAGGGGAGATCATAATCCGGGTGGACAATCGCACCATAGATACCACGGAATCCCTGACACGCGTGCTGGCGGGCAAATCACCTGGGGAATCCGTGGCTGTGAAAACCGACCTGAATGAGTACGACATCCGGCTGGGCGAGAATCCTGAAACCCACAG
>JBGPBG010000119.1:0-3175 GCA_041481105.1 Candidatus Aenigmatarchaeota archaeon | reverse complement strand
GTCCTGTAGACGACAGGGTTGATGGAACAGGGGTGTAAGCACTAAGGTTCGCCGAGGTGTTCAGCCCACTGCTACCAATCCCCAACCGGTCCTAGTTAAAAGGATAGCTCACCATAATTTTTCTTTCATTTGATTCCAGATAGCGGAAGCGCTATCGCTTTCCCGAATAGAAGCATCTTTATAAACACCCTTTACAACTCTCTATATCTAGATTGATGGCTTATTCCAATAGAATCAAGCCATCTTTCGACAATCGAGTGAGCCCCATAGATAGCGTCGCCTCAAGCCTGTCAAAGGGTAAGAGGTGAGGAAGCTCCATTCACCCAAGAACTGGAAGGAATTCCCTTCCGAAGTTCGAGCGTGCCGCTGTGAGGCGGATGCTGAGAAGCATGTGCAGGAGGCAGAAAACAACTGCATATCCTGAACAATGAGGCAAACGGACGATTGAAGGTGCTTGCACCTTCCGTTGAAGACGTGCTGAGTGCCGAGGGCTGTGCAGGTGAAATATCTTGCAACACATGGGTGCAAGTCGAAAATGGATTGACGTTCTGAAAGAGCGTCTTTCAAGCGAATACGCTCAGACAAATGCTATCAGTGGGTTAAAGGGCCGATATTTGCTTGACATCCGAAGGATGTCTTCTCGCAAGTTCGCCTTTTCCTGTGACAGAAAATGGGCTATTTGGGGCACACTCTCTCATTTTGATTATCGATTGAATGGGGAAGAAGAACGAAGTCGGTTTCACCGACTTCTTTCCAAACCGCTTGAAGGCGCTATGCGACTTCTTTCCAATCGTGAATATTTATATAGTCGGACTGGACATATAATATTATGGACGACGAATACGAAATCATTCCGACTTCTCCCCTAAGAAGACTTGAAAAACGCATAAATCAGGTTGAAAGGACGAGCACCACTTCTGAAACGCAGAGGCTCATAGAACAGATAATAGAACTCATAAAATCCAACCAGAGGATAATAGACGATGTCATAAAGTCTGATGCAGAGCTCAGGGATGAGATTTCCAAGGTTCCGGGAAAGATAGATGAGCTCCTTGGGAGCATGCACGAATTCATGGAGATTCTCAAGACATCCGCCACGGAAGAGACTGTGACGGATATCTCAAAGGATGTCATGCAGCCTGTTGTAAACAAGATGACAGAGATGATAGAGCAGAACAAGAAGAGCGTGGAGGTAGGGCAGGCGACCTTGACAAGTCTTGGTATAATTGACAAAAGGCTAAAAAGGATTTATCTTCAGTTTGCAAACACAAATGCTTATAGATAGGAGGTAAAAAATGAAAAAAGGTATAACACCAATCATAGCAGTAATCATACTGCTTTTGATAACTGTAGCGCTGGCAGGCATGGCATGGGCCTTCCTTTCCGGCTACTTTACGGGAATGACAGGCAAAACCATCGCAGTAGTGGACTATTCCTGTATAAACTCGAACACGGCACAAGTGATTATCAGGAATTCAGGGACGCAGACGATAACCTTGTCAGCAGGGTGTGCGGCACCTGGTGGCGTAATCGGAACTACTGCTACATGCGGAGACATGACAATAACAAAAACAGCCGGTCCAGCAATGAACGGGCAACTAGCTTGGACTGGTAGTCCCAATCCACTTGCTACAAGCCAGAATGTGATCTTAACTGATCCATGTGCAACTGGCACCACATGCACATACAGGATTGTGACAAGCTCAGCAGGAATAGGCCCCAACCCGAACACAGCCACAGTGACATGCTAAGGTCAAACCAATATGAAACCAAAAGCGCAGACAGAAGTGATATCAATAGTGTTGATAAGCGGGATAGTGATAGGACTAGTGGGAGTAGCATACATGTGGGGAATGCCCCTCATATCAAAAAGGACAGCAGTGACAGATTTTCTTTCAGCTGAGGACTTTGCTGTGAAGCTTAACGATAAGATAGTTGACATCTCAAACAGCGGGTCCGGTGAGGCAACTTTAACAATTCCAAAGGGACTTATCAGGATCAAACCTTACAATCCCCTTAACTTTAGGGATCCTGATGCGAATTCCCTGATTCTTGAGGTAGTGGTTAACCAGCCCCTTATCCTTGGCAACAGTGTTGTGCTGAAGACAAATGTGCTCGGAGAGAATGCCACATATGGGGAGGCTGAACCCAGGGTTATAAACCTCTCTTCCCAGGCTTACGGTTCGGACTACAAGCTCGTTTTCACTGTGCATTTCAGGGAGCTTGATACGAGAAACCAGCCGCTCAAAGGATACTTGATAGCACTGGAACAGGGAACGATAACAGGAGCCAATCAGGTTGTGATCTCATATGCAGGGACGCAAGTGATTCCAGCAGGTCCAGGCGCTGCAGCGAATGGCGGGGACCTTATTCTTACAAAAATAAAGATAGATGCTGTTTAGATTTCTCGACAGCTTTCAATATTTACCATTGCTCGATTTTAATATGAGCCAAGCCAAATAATAACATATGGAAAGACAGAACGAATCCGGCTGCAACCGGAGCAATCGGATGAAGGCCGTCTCAGTAATAATAGAGTATACGCTCCTTTTCATGTTCGGGATAATAATCTTCATATCAAGCATCAGCGTTTTCGGGAACTATGATGCATATTTCAATTCTGTGAGCGTAAATGACCAGCTCACTGGGATAAGCGAATATTTGGGCTCAAATATAATAAAGCTGGCTGAAATGGGCACAGGGGAAGAATCCTCAGTTATTCTGAAAATACCCAAAAAAATAGGGAACGAGAATTACATGATAGAACTTTCTAGTGACGGCCTCAATCTGACATCCATAAACACAAAAGTCTCGAAGCATTCAAGCCTTTACAGCCTCAATGAAACATTCAGCCTCAACGGAAAGGTTGTAAGCGGGGCAGGAAGTGTGATAATATATAAGACGGGAAACCAAATCATTATATCATAAACCGAGTTAAAGAGGATTAATCGGTAATTTTCCATGAGTGGTTTTGAATGAGGATTCCTAGGATAACGTTAAAAGGCGAGTCTAAGAAGAAGTCTTTCGCAGTAAGGTATATTGCAAGAAAGTTCAAGAAAGGTTATATCGCCTGGATGAAGAAAAAGCAGACAGAGAAGCAGATGGGCGGGTCTTTAATTTACCAGCCCATGATATACGCTCCCTACAGCAGGAAAGAAATAGGAAAAGGCGGCGG
>JBGPBG010000118.1:0-3177 GCA_041481105.1 Candidatus Aenigmatarchaeota archaeon | reverse complement strand
GGCCTATGTTGCCTGATTTCTCTGCGGCTTTCAGCTTTTGCTTATGGAGCTCTATCTGCTCCTTTATGGACTCGATACCTTTCTTAAGCCGTTTGCTTCTTTTCGGCATTATCTATCATCTCCTCAAGCAGTCCAAGGAGCTGTTCGAGGGTGCGGTCCCCGAACTTATGGCTTTCAGGCTTCTTCCCGTCCCGAACTGCCCTGTACTCAGCCATGAGCTTCCTGTAGTCTGTCTTTGGGACGCCTTTGGCCAGGATGCGGTCCTCCAGGAGCCTGAGGGAGTATCTCCTGCCCCCCAGGCTGCATTCCATGAGCAGCATCTCCTTTATGCGCATCATGAGCGGGTAGACGAGGCTGGAGTTATCGCCTCCTGATTCGAACAGGCTTTTCATTATCCCAAGCGAGGACCTGGCAAGGCCTATCCTCTTCCTGAGGCTTCCTTTCGGCTTTATGGACTTCAGCTCATCAAGGAAGCTGTCATTGAAGATGGCTTTCGCATCTTCAAGGGATTTGCTGAGAAGGATGTCCCGGCCTGCCAGCCTCCTGATGTCATCCGCGCGCATTATCCTGATATCATAGTTCATGCCCCTGAGATCTTCCGGAACCCTCATTCCCTTTATGTGGTTGTCCGTAACAACTATCACGTCTATGTCCGAGCCGCTTGTATATTCACCCGTGGCATAAGAGCCATATACAAGTATGCTCACGATATGCTCCATCTTTTCTGCAAGCGCAAGCGGTATATCCTTTCCGGGCTCAGGCGGCCTGCTTACGAGGCTTATCTCCACCCTGCCCCCTATCCAGGAGGAGGGAAGGTAGATCCCGCCTGAATTCCCGTATCTCTTCACGGTTTTGGTCTCGGTCCTTTGAATCATGTATATACATAGTATATACATATTTATAAGGTTATTTGCTGCCCCAGGAAGGCTTGCGTATGAGAGGGAGTAATTCCTTGAGGGATTTGGTTTATAACGGTGTTATAAAGCATTTAAAACACATCTTCTAATATTTATTTAGCGAGTAAGTCCTCCCGAAAGGATGATGGCACCTTGAGGTGCGTGGGAGCGAGTAGGGAAGGGTTCGCGTTTTCTTCTTCTGTTATTTGTTTCGATTGAGGTCTGAATCCCTCCTTTTCAAGAATCCTTCTTTTCTCGCTATTCCTTCTCGGGTACGGGCCGGGAAAGCCGACTCAAGAGAGACGGCTTATTCCAACCTATCCAGGCCGTCATTCCAGAGAGGCTTCGGTGGCCCGCTTCCATTTCTATCCCCTCATCATGTGTTTTCATGCTTTCGCGCTTTCATGCAAAGCTTTATAAAGTAAGAAAGTAAAACTATCTTACTAAGGTTGAGGTGATAGCATGAGCCAGGTAGAGATAACGACAGTGTCCCAGAAAGGCCAGGTCGTGATCCCGCAGGAGATAAGGGAGAAGCTTGGGGTAAAGGAAGGCATGAAGTTTGCCGTGTACGGAAGCGACGGCATGATAATATTCAAGAGGCTTGAGATCCCAACGGTGAAGGACTTCGAGAGGCTTGTGGATTCGGGGACGAAATTCGCGAAGCAGAAGGGAATAAAGGAGAAGGATGTGCTGGAGGATGATTAGTGTAGTCCCGGATACGAACATACTGATTTCCTCTATATTCTGGAGAGGCAAGCCTTACGAAGTGATAAAAGGAGGTATAGAAGGGAAATACATCCTTGTCACATCCAGCGAGATACTGGAAGAGCTGGCTGACAGGCTGAAGAACAAGTTCGGCTTCCCTGACTGCGACATCCTGCTTTTCATGGACATAATTTTCGCGCATTTCCATATAGTATCCAAGATAAGCACGTTCTCCGTTTCCACTGACCCGAAGGACAACAAGATCGTGGAAACAGCGTTTGACGGAAAGGCTGATTGCATAGTCACAGGGGACAATCACCTTCTGGTCCTGAAGGAATTCAAAGGGATAAAGATACTGTCCGCAGATGAATTCACGAAGAATCAATCATAGGTTAAATGGAAAGCGCCTTTCCATCCATTCTCCCTTAAATACCATCCTCCCCCAGTCAGAGCCCTGGGGCTGGGTAGGTATGGATTAAGCGCATCCCTTTTTTATTCAGGCTCTTCTTCTTCCACTTCTTCCTCTTCGGAAATCTCGGACTTGATCTCTTCCTCGGACGCCTCAGATTCTGCGCTCTCTTCGGACCCTTCGTCCTCTTCGGATTCCTCAGACTCCTTGGATTCCGCTTCCTTTGCTTTGGTGAGCTTCTTTACATGTTCAGCCTTCGGGCCCCTATCGCCTTGGACTCCGGTGAATGAGACCTTGTCGCCGTCGGTGAGCTTCGTCCCATGCTCCACCTGGCTCTCGTGAAAATAGTAGCTCTTACCATCGTCGCCGTTTATGAATCCAAAATGCTTTTCAGCATGGAAAAACTTTACCGTTCCTTCAGTCATATTTTTACCTCCTAACTAAGCATAAATGTTGTATTACGGTTATTTATTGTTATTAAAAGGAGACGGATGGTGTTTTTTTCTGTTTTCAGGGAACTCTTCAATTGCAGGGGCTCTCCATGAAGGCCAGGAGCATGGAAGAGGTTTTTGGGAATTAAGGACTGAGGAAAGCCCGAAAGCTTAATCATCCTTATTCATTTTATCTTATACCTGTGTCAATGTCTATGTTAAGCATGGTTGTCTCTCCCGGCTTTATTGTGATGGTTGCAGGGAGGTTCCTGGCTCCAAAGGTTTGGGGCTTCTCAAGGTCCGCTATGTAGGTTCCTGCGGGAAGCTCAAGCCTGTAAGTTCCGTCAGGCGGGCTGGGCTGGATTCTGGCGACCTCTATGACTTTGCTGGGGGTCCAGATGCCAATGGGCCAGGCTTTGTATGTCTCGTTAGTGGGAAGGCAGTTTGGGTCAGGGGGAATCCTCTCAACAGGGCAGAGCGGGCCTATTGAAACTTTCCCTTCCAGGCGACCTAGCGGAATCTGGATGCAGCCGCTGACCGCAATAATCCCCAGGAGGGAGATAATCCCAAGGATCCATAGATATTTTCGCTCCATGATAATGGATTGGATTCATGTGTTTTATAAAAATACCGGAATCCTTGGCTCCAGGCCGAAAGATTGAGGAAATTGTAATCTGCAGGCCGTTAGCCAGAAGTCGGCTCATTTTCTTTTTTCTGTTTGAAGGGCTATCTTCTT
>JBGPBG010000117.1:0-3180 GCA_041481105.1 Candidatus Aenigmatarchaeota archaeon | reverse complement strand
GGCCCGACCACCCAGCCCCGCCCCCTGCCAGACCACGCATTCAAGGAAGGGATAATCAAACACCTGGCACCCACCCCAACCCTTGCAGCAGGTATAAACCTTCCTGCGTGGAGAGTGATAATCCGAGACCTCAAGCGCTACTCACGTTTTGGAGGAATGGATTACATCCCTATCCTGGAGATACACCAGATGGCCGGAAGGGCAGGCAGGCCTAAATGGGACACGGAAGGCCAGGCAATCCTCATGGCCAAGAGCGAGTCAGAAGCCAAACATCTTTGGGAATATTACATAAAGGGAGAGCCAGAGAAGATTTATTCAAAGCTCGGGATTGAACCCGTCTTGAGAATGCATGTGCTCGCCCTGATAGCCTCGGGAACCACTCCCACGAAGCAGTCCCTCCTAGACTTCTTCTCGAAGACTTTCTACGCCCACCAGTACAAGGACCTTTCCGAGCTCGAGAAGATTTTGGACAAGGTCATATCCCTCCTCAGGGATATAAATTTCATCCAGTCTCCTGGAGACAGCCCCTTCAGGAAAGCCTCTGAATCGCAAGACGAATTAAGGCCAACAAAAATCGGGAGGCGCGTGTCCGAGCTTTACATAGATCCCCTGACCGCGCATCACCTGATAAAGGACATGAAACTTGCGGAAGAGAGGGGAACGAATACCTTCGGAGTTATGCACATGATATCCAGCACGGTTGAGATGTTCCCTCTTCTGGGAATCCGCAAGGCAGACATGCAGAAGATAAACGAGCTGCTCGCTGACTACGAGCCCTTCCTCATGGAGAAGCCTCCCAACCCGTGGGACATAGAGTATGATGATTACATCCGCTCCATAAAGACCGCGTGGTTCTTCAGCGAGTGGGCAGAGGAAGCAGGAGAGGACGCGATTCTTGACTATTTCGGGGTCACGCCAGGAGAACTCCGCGTCCGGCTATCAAATGCAGACTGGCTCCTCTACTCCAGCCATGAACTCGCACTCCTGCTTGACCTCAAGAACACGCTTAAAGAAATACGCAAGACCCGCCTGCGCATCAAGTATGGAATCCGTGAAGAGCTTCTCGCGCTTGTTGCGCTAAAGGGAGTGGGTCGCGTGAGAGCCCGCACACTTTACAATCACGGGCTCAAGAAGCTTGATGACTTGCGGAAGATTCCGCTTGAAAGCCTGGAGCGCATCCTCGGCCCGAAAATCGCGAGGGAAATAAAGGAGCAGCTTTGAGAAAGAAGGCGGAACAAGAGAATGACGGCTTGAATAAACAGAATAAAGCCGTCCAACTCAATTCCGCCTTCCAATGAACAATGGTGCATGTGATGAAAATCCTGAAAGGAAAAACTGTGATAGCTGAAAACGTGGAGGTCGCGGAAGGATTCTTCCACAAGATCCGCGGGCTCATGCTCAGGAAATCCCTGCCCCGCGGAACCTGCCTGCTGATGATTTTTGAGAAGCCTGGAAAGCATGGGATATGGATGCCTCTCATGCGCTTCAGCATAGATATCGTTTTCCTTGATTCGCGCAAACACATTGTTGGACTTCACGAGAGAGTTAAGCCTGTCTCTTTCAGAAGGAAAACCTGGCGCGTGTACTACCCTGACAAGCCTGCAAAATATGTGATAGAGTTGCCTGCTGGAACAGTAAAAAGGAAAAAGATAGCAGCAGGAAACATGCTGCTTTTCCAAGAGGCTTAACCGTAACCAACCCTTGCAACATAACGCCTGAGAGGGAAGAATATATTGTCAAGCTCACGCTGCTCTACCTCATTTTCGAATTCTTTCAAGCCAAACCTTTCATATATTTTCTCGAATAGCTTGTAAGGAATGTGCGTAATTAAGGCTGCTGCTAAAACACGGGTAAGCGTTTTTTGGAAAAGGAGCCCATCAAATCTTCTCAGACTGGGAAGAATGCGTCTTGAATATTTAATAACTGTACCATCTTCAAGGCTATATGTACCAATTTCATCTTCTTGAACATCTGCATCGAAAATATAATGGTCTGTTGCGAATGTAACGAGACCATCTTGTAATTTATCTTTGCTTAACTCCGGAGTATCGGATTCTTTGTGTGTGGCCCAACTAAGAGTGTGACTTTTTGTATAGAAGTCATCATAACCTATTTGCTCCGCCCTGAGAGGATACCCTCCACATAGTTCTGTTTTATAACCAGATATAAGCCCGTCCGGGGAAATTACCAAATCAGAAAGACCATTAACAGGTCTTCCTTTATTGGGAACAATAGTTTCTTTTCCTGCCTTTACATTTGGAGAATCCTTTCTCAGATATTTGATAAATTCTGTTTCCGGTCTCTCATTGTATAATCTTATACCAAACAATTCACGCCTTTGATATATGCCATTTTTGTAAGTATCTCCAATTATAAATTCCAGCTTGTCGTATAAAAGATCACGGCCTATAGTTCTCTGTAGAGGTCCGCAATCCCAGCCCATGTAAAAAAGCGATGATAAAAGATCTGGTACTGGTCCTAATTTGTCTATTTCTCTAGCCGCGAAATTCCTTAAAAGAATGGGCCATTCAGTAACGTTTCTGTAGATGCTGTCTTTTACTGCGGCTATAGCTTGATTTCCAAGGCCTTTGAACATGCTGCCAATGAAACCCTCGTGGACCTGTTGCCCAGGTTGGTTAGGCTGTCCCGCCTGTCCAGTCTGAAAATAATTTCCTCCCGGTGGAGGCATCGCTCCACCGCCGGAGAAGGAATCATCAAGATTGAAATAGCCTGCGGGCAGCGCATGCCCGATTGCAGAATCGGAAAAATTGCTTCCTGCTTTTTCATTGAAAATCTTGTTATAAACTTTCCTGTCAAAGCCCTTTGCCCTGAAATTTTTTTCAGCGGCATTTCTAAGTAAATCATCCTCACTGTACAAATTGCTTGTTTGGCTGTATGCCTGTGACATACAAAAGACCTTTTATTGCCTATATAGGACACACCAGTTCCATTGATTTTTTGTCGCAACCCTTTTTAAGGGGATCGCCATTCACCGGATACTGTACATTGGATGAGAATCTTCCGGTATAGAAATCTTCATCCCTTCTTCCAGATAAATTTGGATCTATCTGGTATTTCCATGATGGCACATTCGCGCTGAATTTTTTGTCCATAATCTGCCTCCTTTATGCAACTCCTAAGCGGAAGCATATCTCCTGCTCAAATCAAATCTGATGTCAG
>JBGPBG010000116.1:0-3194 GCA_041481105.1 Candidatus Aenigmatarchaeota archaeon | reverse complement strand
GCGAATCTTACTGCCGTTTTTTGTGAAAGCTGTTCGTATATGTCGTTGAGCTCGTCGGCATTCAGGCAATAAAAGCCTCCTCTTTTAAGTTCTGCGTATAGCTCCCCTAGCTTTTCTCTGTTAATCTTCTCTATTATGATGTCTATGTCTTCTGTCCCCCTCGATCGTCCGAAGAGTATGGAGATGTAGCCGCTGATTATCACGTATTTCGCGTGCTTCTCGAGGATTCTTATGAAATCCATGAGGAGGCTGTCAAGCTCGGTCTTCACCTTGTCCAGCTTTATTGTCCGCTTGTCTACGAATTCCATAATATCGCCTGTATATAATTATATTGCTTAATAATATGGGTTTAAGCCTTCCTGAACTCCGCGTCTATCACGACGTGGAAGATTCCGGGAGCGTACTGCTTCACGACCCTTTTCTCCATGCGGATGGGGAAGAAGCCCTTCCTCCCGGCGTATTCTCTCAGGATTCTTTCTGTGGCTTCCCACAGTTCATTCTTCCTGAACGAGTCATGGTAGTGGATTATGCCCCCGGGCTTCAGGAGCGAGAAAGCGTGGGGAAGGTATTTGTAGGTTTTGGGGAGGTAGCCCATGATTATCCTGTCTGCCTTCTCGGGAATTTTCACGGTGCGGCAGTCTCCAAGAATCGGGATTATCTTGTCCTCCAGATTGTTGAGCTTTATGTTCTCCTTCAGGAAGCGGAAAGAAACGGGATTGAGCTCTATGGAGTAGATTTTTTCCGCGGGGGAGAATTTCGCTAAGGGGAGAGAGAAATATCCAATACCCGCGAACATGTCCACTATAACTTCTCCCGGATTCACAAGCTTGGGAATCCTTGCCCTCTCCAGCACGTTCCCTTTGGAGAACATCACTTTGGTTATGTCCAGCTTGTACAGGCAGCCGTTCTCCTTGTGGATTGTTACGGGGGTTCTCCGGCCGGCCATATACGAGACATTCGGGAGACGGAGCTCTCCTGATACGGGGCCGGAATATCTGTAGACTGAGCGTATGCGGGGGAGATTTTTGAGGATTTTTTGGGCCTGCTTCCGGGCTTCTTCTTTGGACAGTCCTGGCTTGAGAATTGCTATGTCACCTATTATCTGGAATCCTGGCATGATTCTATTATTAAGAAAACGTGTGATAAAAGCTTTACTTTGTGTCTTCTTCAAACAATTCTTCTGGAGCTTCGGATTCTTGATTGAAGGCGGACTCGCCGCCTTCTTTCTTTTTGGTCTCTTTCTTTGGCTTTTCCTTTGGAGGCTCTAGCTTTTTCTCCGCTGTGGGTTTTTCCTTGGTTTCTGCAGTTTTCTCCTCTTTTGCGCCTTCCCTTCTCCTTGCAGATTCCTCGTTTGAAGGCGTCTCGGACGCCTTCCTTCTCAATCGCTCGCGGAGGCCAAACCTGCTCTTCTTCTCTTTCTTGGTCCTCTCCTTCTCGTCAAGCAGGCTTGCGAAAACATTCCCTTCCCCATCAGTGCTGACTTTCACCTTTATCCTGGAAGGTGGATTGTGCAGGCCGCCTTTCCAGAGGCTCTCGTTGAGCTGCTGGGATATCCGAACATTGGAGGGCTCTGTGCGCATGTGCCTGGACAGGAACTCTCTTACTGTTCGCACGGAGCGGTTCATCCTCATGTTCTTGGCTGATCTCCTGGCCTTGTTCTTAAGAGGGATTACCATAACCTTCTCTTCCCCTCCGGTCTTGGTTCCTCCTCCCTTCTCCTTCTCGGCTTTGGATTTTTCAGCCATTAAATCCCCTTTCTGTTATTTTTCCAAGCTCCTGCCTTTTGCGGCTGTTGTAAAAGCCGTCAGGTATTGAATCTAATGCCACTTCCTTGGTTATGTAGATGTTCCCTATGGGGTCTTTAATCAGACCGCCATCGGTCATGAAATATTTTCCAATCGTTTGGTTCAGGGCAACCTCATTCGATTTTATTATTCCCCAGCATTGCTCTTCCCCATAGCATTTTTCCCCGAGCACTGTAAACTCGGCTCCACCGGTTCCCAGCAACCGCATGGGCCCTGTTCTGAATGTTTCCACTATTTCCTTGTACGCTTCTTTTGCCGTCTTCAGCTTTGGATTTTTCATAAGACATCTTGAAATCCCCTAAATCTTGAGCTTGTCCCTTCTCCAGTTCCGTGTTCTAACACGAATCCTGCGGCTCCTTGCCCTCTTGAGGCTGAACTTGCGGATGTCCGCCCATCTGGGCGCGGAGCGCACCTTCCCTGCAGCAGCCATCTTCAGCTTCTTTCCAAGCGGCTTGTTCCTGCTCATGATTATCGTTGGAAGGTGAACTTGTTATTTAATTCTCAGTTCACCTTCATTCTCCTTTCCACCTTAGATTGCTTTACTAAATGGTTATTTACTGTATATAAGCTTTATTCAGAATAGAAAGACTCATTTTCTTTTGATGTTGAATCCTTTTCTGTCACCGGATGAAAGGACCCTGAGAACCTCCTTCATCTGCTCGTCCGTTATCCTGCCCTCGAGCTTGCCTGCCTGGTAAATCTGCAGGAGGTACAGTTCTGCCTGGCCCGCAAGCTCCTGGTTAGCCACCCGCACCCGGGCAAGCCTTTCATAAGCTTCCTTCGAGAGTATGGTTGCGAGCAGCTTCTTCTTCATCTCCTCTATCTGCCTGAGCTTCGCGAACTCGTTGGGGTCTATTCCTCCGTTCATATTCACCGTTATTCGAATTTCAGTTCGAAGGCGACTTTAGTATGAAAGTGCCAAGAGGCACTTTCTAACTCAAATGCGCCTTCTCCGTCTTAGTAAGCGTGTTTCATTTGTCATGAGGCGCTACGTGCCCTCCTGCCAGCTCTCCAGGTATTTCTTCTGTTCAGGACTGAGAACGTCTATCTCTATCCCCGCCGCCTTGAGGGCGAGCTCCGCAACCCTGCTGTCTATATCCTTCGGAACCGTGTAAACCCTGTTCTCCAGCTTGCCCTTGTTTTCTTTAAGGTATTTTGTGCACAAAGCCTGGTTGGCGAAGGACATCTGCATGACCTCGGAAGGGTGGCCTTCCGCAGCCGCGAGGTTCACGAGCCGACCCTCGCCTAGAAGGTAGAGCTTCTTCCCGTTCTTGAGCTTGTACTCCTCGACATTGGGCTTTACCGTGGATTTCGAGGAACTCAGGGATTCCAGTTCCTTCAGGTTTATCTCCACGTTGAAGTGGCCCGAGTTCGCGAGAATAGCGCCTG
>JBGPBG010000115.1:0-3271 GCA_041481105.1 Candidatus Aenigmatarchaeota archaeon | reverse complement strand
GTAAAAAATATTCTCGAAACAAAATTTAATATAATCAATTTTTTTGATATCAAGGAATTTATAGAAGATAAATGATTTCCTAACTATTAATTTTAATCCTTCATTCCCACCTCTTCATCACAGTCGCCCCGTCCTCGTTCTTGTTCCTGTCCAGCTTGTAGAGCACTCCCTGCACGCCCTCGGAGATGCGTTCGTCATGCGTGATTAGGAAGATCTGCTCCGCGAACGCTGGCATCTTCTCGCGGAGGACGTCTATGAACTGGCTGATTGCCTTTGAGTCCAGGTTGTGGGTGGGCTCGTCCAGGATTAGCCAGCGCAGGTTGGGGAGGTAGGAGAGAGAGAATGCAATGCGCAGGGCAAGGCATGCCATGGAGCGTTCCCCTCCTGAAGCGATTCCATCGACGGAAATCCAGCCTTCGCTTCCCTTGAGCTGCAGGATGTAGTCCTTGTCTATAATCAGGCGCACGGAAGTGAAATCCCCGTAAGGGTAAAGCTCCTTCCATACAACTGTGAGAATCTGGTTCACGGTCTTGAGGAATTCCTCGCGCAGCTGGTCCTGCGTGGCCTTCAGGGCTTTCACGAAACTCTGCAGGGAATCCATTGCGCGGCCGTCCCGCATTATTTCTGATTTGTATTCTTCTAAGAGATTGTTCCTCTGCTTGAGATCCCGGAGCATGTCCTGCCTGTCCATGATCTTCTCGCGGAGCGAGTTGAGCCGGACCTCGAGGCCGCGCTCCTCTGCAATCTTCTCCTGCAGCTCAGTGCGCAGGTCTTTTATTTTGGTTTCTGAAAGCTGCTTCTCAAGCCCCGCAAGCTGTTCTTCCAATGCGGACTTACGGAGCTCATTGTCATGAAGCCTTTTCTCCCATTCATGGATGAGCTTCAGGTCGGAGGAAAGGTGCACGAGCTTCTCCCGCTCCGAGATGGACTGCCTCAGCTTCTTCTCGAGGGAGAGGATGTCATTCGAGAGAGTGATTATCCTGTCCTGGAAATCATGAAGGCTGAGGTCAAGGCCCTTCCTCTCGGCCTTCCTGGATTTTATGAGGTTCTGCTTTTTCTCGTCAGTTATGGGACTGTCGCACACAGGGCAGCGCGCAGCAAGCTTCTGCAGCTCCTCTATGGCCTGGTCTATCAGGTCTATCTTCGTGTCAATGGATGCTATCTGATTCTTCTGTTCCGTGAGGAGGTCCCTCTTCTTGCGAATCTCCTCTTCCGTGGTTTTTATCTTTTCTTCCATTGCCCCTAGCTGCTTTGTCAGGTCAGAGAGGTCCTTGCCCTTTATGTCCTCCCTCTTGTTCTTCAGTGAGGAGGAGAGCTCATTTATTGAGGATTTCGCTCCCTGAAGTTCGCGGCTGAGGCGGTTGGATTCGGATTCAAGCTTCTCGAAACCGGAAAGCTTTTTTGAAAGGGAAGCCTGCTCGCGCTTTAGGCTCCCGATGCGCTCCTTTACAGGATTTGCCTCTTCCTTGAGGGATTCTATCTCATTCCCGAGATTGAGTATCCTGTCCGCAAGCATCTCCTTTTCAAGCTGAGAAATCAGCCGAGCCTTCTCCTTCGTGGCGGAAGATATCTTGTTCGAGAGGGAGACTGACGCCTCCCTCGCGTCCTCGAAGCGGTCCACCTTGAGCATCCCGTCTATCAGCTCCATCCTCTGGCCTTTCGGGACGCGGAGGAAATAATCAAGCCCGTTCTGCTCGGAATAAACGGCCCTCGAGAAGAGGTCATAATCCATCTGCAGGATAGACTCCACCTGCCTGGTCACATTGCTCGGGTTTACGTCCAGGAGAGTCCCGTCCTTCCTTATCTCAGCGAGAGTGGTCCCTTTATCCAGCTCTATGATTTTTTTGATTGAGTAAGCGCTCCCGTTTGCCTGGAAATCCAGCTGGATTTCCGCCTTGCTCCTCTTCTGGGGCTTCTTCATTAGCAGGTCATTCATGACAAGCTTCTTGGACTGGAGAGCTGGGAATGTTCCGTAAAGCGCGAAAGAGACAGCATCCATTATGGAGGTCTTGCCCGAGCCCATTATCCCTATGATAGCGTTCACGCCCCTGGAGAACTCCAGTTCGGAATCAAGGTGGGACTTCCAGCCTTTTAGAGAGATACGTGTAATCATAAGCCTCAAAATAGAATTGGGGAGAAGTTTTTTATGCACGAAAGTGGAATCTATATCTTCCTGATCTTCCCCGGGGTGGGCTCGTAGCAGATGCCCTCCTCCAGGAGTTCGTTAACCACGCTCTCTATCTGCGTCTCGGGAGCCTGGACCGTCTCGAGGATTTTCGAGTATGTGATTCCTGTCTTCTCTGACTCTATCACTTCCGTGACCTTCTTCTTGAGGGCTAGCCGGTCCTCCTTCGCGGAAACTATCTGCGGCGCACCAGACTCCTGGAGCTTCTTTGCCTTTGCAATAAGCTCGAGTCTCCTCAGGAGCTCGGTGTTCGGGTCCATGATTTTCCGGACAATCTCGGGCATTATGTAGATCTCCGCGTTGTATTCCCTGACTTTTCCTATAAGGTCTACAATATCTCCAATCTGGATGACATCAAGCGGCTTCACGGTCTTGAAGGTCTTTGCGCGGATGGTGTCAGTGGAATCGTCTATTGTTATGGAGGCAAAATTCTCGTCCTCAGAAACGAACTTCGAGACCACGGTCCCCATTATCCTTGCCCGCGAGACCTGCTCGCCTGCCGGGGTGACTATGAAGCTGGGCTCCAAGCCTTCGTTCTTGACCCATCTCCCGTTAGTAAGGTCAGCCACCTTTATCTTCTTCGCGGTCATCCTTTCCATTGGCATAGAAATCTCCTTTTAATTAGGGAATAAATTATAAAAGCCTGCATTGTCAATAAAATTTCCAAATTCGCAAATCGCTTTTAGCCGTTTTCCTGCGCAAAGTTTTATATACCCCTTAAACCTACAGTGTTATCCATTAAAAATCTCAACGGTGGAATTTTGACTTGTGATGACTGCGGGAAGGATTCTCTCTTAAAGACGTGCGAGGCGCACAATCCCAAGGGAGCAAGAATCTGCAAGGACTGCTGCATAGTGAAGATGAACGGCCACAAGTGCAGGTGGTGGAGCCTGTGCTGGGCTTGAACGCGAATTGAGTATTTTGCGGATAAGATTCGGCCAGAGATAGGACTAGGTATCGTGTGAAAATGGAAAGGGAGAAGGATATGGACTACTGCATAGTGTGCAAGAACCTGACTGAGAAGAGGTACATGCTCGAGCTGAAGGACTCCAGAAATTCGGTGGGGGTGAAGGCGCACGTGTGCAG
>JBGPBG010000114.1:0-3320 GCA_041481105.1 Candidatus Aenigmatarchaeota archaeon | reverse complement strand
CTGGTTGGCAGGATAAGGGAGATGCGCAGAGGCGCATATTACAAGAACATATATGACAAGATTCAGAAGCTTCAGAAAGAGGGACTGATAAGGGCAGCCAGGATAGGCAGGAATTCTGAGATAACCCTGAATTTTGGAAGCTATGTCACAAAAGATATGCTTGCGGAAATGGAGTTAAGAAAGAAGCACCAGGCTATGAAAGAAAACAAAAACCTTCAGAATATCCTGCCGGCGATAGAAGAGACCCTCAGGCAGCTCGGAACGATAAGCTCTGCCTCCATAATAAGCCCGGGAAAAACCCTTCCCCTTAACAGGCTTGAGCTTCTGGTAATATTCAGGGAAACCCCAGGGACCGAAGGGATGGTTCAGAAAGAAATGCTGCACATTTACGGGGAAACAAGGAAACTGCAGGATAAAAGGAACGCAAAGATAGACATACTTGCCCTCAGGGAAAGCGAGTTCTCATCTCTGCTTAAGGCGGATGAGTGGAACCCTCTTGGAGAGATGATTCCGGAGCAGATAGCTTTCCTCTATCCACAGAACTTCTGGGCTCTCATGGGAGAGACCATAGGAAGCGGGGTAAGAGCAGAAAGGCCAAAAGAGA
Organism: Candidatus Aenigmatarchaeota archaeon; assembly: GCA_041481105.1. GTDB lineage: Archaea > Aenigmatarchaeota > Aenigmatarchaeia > QMZP01 > QMZP01 > JAPLVB01. The sequence continues at coordinate 2,716 of JBGPBG010000114.1, read as the reverse complement.
TTAACCTGGCGAGAATTCCGGAGCAGGACCTGAATTACAATATGGAAAGGTTTGGATACAAGGAAATGGGTACGGAAACAATAGAGGGAAGAAATAAGGCGACTGAAGGTGGCAAAACCACCTTCCCTCTCAGAGTCTGCCTGGAATGCACAATAACCTCTATGCTGCTGGGCAGGAACGCAAGGAGGGTGGAGGCTGTGCCCATACTCCTTGCAAAGAACAGGCCCAACTACAATCTGCTAATATTCCTCTGCCTCAAATACAATACCACAGGCAAGCTGCTCGGCCTGCTTAAAGTAATGAACAGGATAAAAAAGAGCGAAGAGACTGAATATGACATAAAGGCCTTGGAGGCATTTAAAACAGCGGAAGAAAAAGCGAATGAGGAAACGATAAAGAAAAAGATGAGGCTGTACCATGCGTATTGAGAAGAGCGGACTGATGGGGTTGCTGGAAGCTGTGGATAAAGAACTGAAAAGGCCTGTCCATGTGGTTGCGGTAGGAGGAACAGCCATGACGCTCCTCGGGATAAAGCCTTCAACTATTGACATTGACTTCTGCCTGTCACAGGAAGACTTGAAGGAGTTCAGGAAGGCCCTGAAAGCAGTTCCGCACGGTTTCAGGATAGATCTGTTTGCGGACGGCATGGTATTTTCCCAGAAGCTGCCTGAAGACTATATCGCAAAAAGCATCAAGATAAAGATAAGCCTTAAGAGAGTAAGGCTTTCAGCCCTGCACCCTGTTGACATAATTGTCACTAAAGCAGGCAGGCTTAATGACAGGGATATGGAAGACATAGCTTCCTGTATAGAGAAATTCAAGATAACAAAAAAGCAAATAGAGGAGAGAGCGAGAAATGTGGAATACGTTGGAAGGGAGGAGAATTACAGGGATAATATCTGCGAAGTAATCAGGAGGTTTTTCAAGAAAGATTAACTCTCATTTGTTGGTGATATGAAAATGTATCACATGATACAAAATTATCTCAAATGAAAAGATAATCCCGATTTATTAGCCCCCTTCCCCAATAAATAATCATGCTTGAGCTCATCGCTCTTTGGGGCTTCCTCGGAGGGCTCGCGAGGGCGGTTGCAGGCTTTCTGTCTTACGGGAAGCCTGCCAAAAAGAAAATACCCCTGGCTTTCTTGATAACGGGCTTTGTGGGGATTATTTCTGTGTTTGCCGTTTTCTATTTCGAGGTTTCTTTCTACTCGCTTGCTTTCTGGAAATCCGCTGTTATAGCGGCGCTTGTAGGCTATGTGGGAGTGGACCTGCTGGACAGCCTGTTCGAGATATTAAGGCAAAGGAACGTGAACATTTAGGTGCTGAATATGCTTTCTCTTACCGAGATCGTGATTGTGTCCGTCGCGGGCGGGCTCATGAGGATACTGATAGGAATATCCAAACGCAAGACAGGGTTCGGGTTCGACAGGGACAAGGTCCTGTACACGATCACAACTTCCCTCATAATCGGGATTATAACCGCGATCATACTTGAGCCCGAAAGCTACCTTATCGCGTTCTTTGCAGGCTTCGGTGGACCTGATGTCCTGGAGGCCATGTACAGGGGGATTATGAAAAAGAAGCTTGGGGTTGCACCAGGCTCCGGCTCCGCAGGAACCATAGATTATGATATAGGAGGGAGCGAATACCCGCAGGGGACGGACAAGAAGCAGCGAAAGGCGATAGACTACCTTTTCAAGTACGGCCAGATAACAAGCGCGGAATATAAACAGATTAACCGCGTATCCCAGAGGACAGCCACGCAGGACCTTAACAAGCTCATGACTAGGAAAATCCTGCGCAAGTGCGGGAGTGGGAAATCTACGTTCTATGTTTTTGCGTGAGCTTTCTTTCTTTTTCTATGCCTGAAATACTCCACAAAAACAGGCACAAAAGATATCAGGATAATTGCCATTATCACGAGAGAGAAGTTGTCCCTCACGAACGGGAGGTTCCCGAACCAGAAGCCTCCAAAAAGGAAGAGGGCGACCCATGTTATCCCCCCGACCACATTATAGGTTATGAACCTCCAGTAGCTCATCTTGCCTATCCCCGCCACGAAAGGCGCGAACGTGCGTACTATTGGCACGAATCTTGCAAGGAAGATTGTCTTGCCTCCATACCTCTCGTAGAAGCTATGCGCCCTGTCCAGATACTCCTGCTTGAAAAATCTGCCTGTTCTCCTGCGGAAAACCCTAGGCCCTATATGGTAGCCTATCCAGTAGTTTGCAGTGTCCCCAAGTATTGCCGCTCCCGCAAGGATGAGGAAAAGCAGGCCGAGGTTGAGCGAGCCCAGCGCCGCGAAGGCTCCTGCCGCGAAAAGCAGGGAATCTCCAGGAAGGAACGGGGTTATCACGAGCCCTGTCTCCAGGAAGATTATCAGGAAGAGGATCACGTAAGTCCATATCCCGTACTGCTGGATTACCACAGAGAGGTACTGGTCCAGGTGCAGGACAAAGTCCATGAAGAGGGTGAAGATATCCATAATGGTAAGAATTGGATGGGGGATATTAATTGTTTAGCCCGGTGCACCTGCTTTGCACCCGGACGAAAAGATAAATGCTTTCCTTTGCTATTATGAGCATGCACGAAAAACAGCTTTTTGAAGGGCGCAGCGAAGAAGCCTATTCGAACCTGAGAACGAAAGAGCTTTTCGACCTTTATGCAAGGATGCTAATGCAAAAAAAGCTTCAGGATAAAAAGTTCCACCCCG
>JBGPBG010000113.1:0-3344 GCA_041481105.1 Candidatus Aenigmatarchaeota archaeon | reverse complement strand
GGCCTTCATTTATATTCTCGCAAACCTGCCTTGTCTGGGTTACTGTGTAAGTGCACCCTTCCGCGGCGCAGGAATAGTCCCTGTACTCCTGTGGCTTGCATGCCTGGCAATCATAATTTACAGATGACCCTGTGTCATACCATCCGTCCTTGGAATCGCAGTTCTCGGCCTGGTATTCGCATCTGCATGATTCCATGTTGCATGAGGGGCTGTAGTACCTGACACTGCCCACGCATTTGGGATGGCAGGCGGACGGGCTCATGAAATCGCATTCCGCCCCGCAATAGCCCCTAGTACATACAAAGTCACCGAAACTTCCGGAGGCGCACTGGCAATAATAATCGCAGCTTCCGTAAGCGCTCCTGAAAGCGGCCTTAACGCCTGAGCATGTGAAAATCGATTGCGGGCAGTATTGGTTGTTGTTCGTGTTCGAGGGCTCGCATGCCTCTCCTGTTTCTTTGATGCCGTTCCCGCATACGGGTGGGCATACGCCGCAATCCGAGGCGCATGAAGAACACGTTTCCCCATTATTGCATATGCCGTCGCCGCAGTAGCCACATGAAGCATCTGTGCAAGCCTCGGCAACTTGCGGATTTGCAAAAGTCATCAAATAGAACAGCGAAATGGCTGAAACAGCAAATGCCAACGCCAATGATTTCTTGTACATTTTATCCCGCACACCATCAAGCTACTCAACCTTCTCCTCAGACAATCCGAGGATGTTATGCCTTTCATCTTTTATTCTACTCCCTTCCACCGATAGCAAAATCCTGCTGAGCCTTTCATCTTCTTTTTCCTGCGCCCCAGAGCATACCAGGCAACCGGGATTATCACGACTACTATCAGTATCCAGTAAGGCCATGAGCTTGGCTCAAGAAGGAACATCCCCATAGGAGCGCCTTCCGCACCTGTCTCATTGCCTGATGGCGCTGCTTCCGCAGGCTTCTCATTGCATGCGTTCCCTGAGCATCCGAATTCGCATGTCTGGATTTTCACCCACTGCCCATCGGATGTGCATTCCATGAAGTCATTCCCTGCGCACACTTTCATCCCTGGCGTGCATACATCTCCCTCGTTTGCAGAAATCATATACGTACAGTTCTGGATTTCAGCAGGCTTCCCTGAAACTGTCCCGCATTTATTCTTGTCCGTGCACAGCCTGGATTGTGTATTGTCAGGCTCGCATGGCCCGAAATCCGTGCATGTCCAGCTGGCAGCACAAAATCCGCCTCCTCCGCCTGAGGATGAGCTGAAGCTGCTGCTTGAGGAAAGGCTGTAGCACACAGCATCCGAGCCGCTGCAGTCCTCGTCTATGCCATTGCCGCATATGTCTGTGGCTCCGGGGTGTATTGAAGAGTTGCTGTCATTGCAGTCTGATGCATAATCGTATCCGTCGCCATCCATGTCTGCTGTGACTTTGAATCCTGTGCTGTTGGAAACATTCTGGCCAGCGCCATAGCCATAGGAAACATGTAGAGTATAATTGTCCACAGGCATTTCAGGCGGTATCCCTACTATGGCCGAGAAGGTTCCGTCAGCTTCTGTCTGTATCTCGCCTGACATGCAGCATCCGCCCACTGTGTAATTTATTGTTACGCCAGCCGGAAGTATGCAGTGTGGATTGGCAAGGTGGCCCGTTATTGTCATGTTCGAGCCCGGATAGTAGGCAGCCGCATCCGTTTGCACCTCTATCTCATAATCTGCCAGCGAGGGCTCAGTATTGTTGAGCCAATCCGAGGGCGAATCCGTATCGTACCATACTGGATAGCGGGAGATGGTCTTGTTCTCATTGGCAAAAAGGTCCCAGCCCGGAACGAAACCCTCATATGCAACCATGTCTATCTCTGCGTTCCCATTCTTGAGCGTGAGGCTGCTGCCTTCGTTGGCAAGGGCTTTGTTGAAGCCGTCAACATCCGGATAGCAGCCATAAAGGCTATAGAATGCTGTGGCGTCCCTTGCTATCGTGAGATAGCCGCCTGATTTTATTAGGATCCCTTCTGGTATTTTCCATGAGCTTGACTTCACAAAAATGTCAAATCCAGAAAGGTTCACATCTGAATTGGTTGGGTTGTATAATTCCAGCCATTCCTTTCCGTCAACAAGCTCTGGGGCGGGCGGGTCATACATCACCTGGGAGAAAACCACATGGTCTGTCCATGGAAGGCAGAGCTCGCTGCTAACGCAGGCAGGTACGCAATCGTTTTCTGAGCACACACCTGAGTTGCTTTCAACTGAGCATGTGTTCTCGATGGAAACAGGATAGTGTGCAAGCTTGTCTTCCGCGCAGCCTCCAAGCCCGCATCCGTCTGCTGGGCACTGGGTCGGAGCGCACTGCGAATTGTCAGCCTCGCATGCTGGAGGCCCTAAACCATCGCAAACCATCTTCGCGCATCCTGTGCACGGGTTCGGGCAGCCGTTGCAGACCGTTCCTGGAACCTGCTGGCATGCATCCTGCGGATCCAGGACCCCGTCGCCATCCGTATCTGTACTTGGATCGCACGTGTTGTTTAACTCAGAGCTTATTGGTTCGCATGAATAAACCATGCATGCCCCTGCCTGGCAAAGGTCATGCCCTGATATCGGGAAGATTGTCCAGTTAAGCCCTATGCACTGGTCTTCTTGGCAAATTCTTGGCAGCCCGCAAATGTTTGCATCATCATTAACATAATTGCATTGGTCAGTCTGCTCGTTGCAGGTGTCATCCGTGCAGGCATTCCCGTCATCACATGATTTTGGCTGTCCTGAGCACACGCCTGCAGAGCATGTGTCATCTATGGTGCAGAACATTCCATCATCACAGGAAGTTTCATCCTGCTTGTTCCTTGTCTGGCCTGTGTCTTCCCATAATATCTTGGTCACAGTGAATGTGCATGCTTCAGGAGCGCACGAATAGTCCCTGTATTCCTTCTTCAGCTGCTCGTTCTCCGTGCATTCTCCGGTGGAAACCCACTGGAATTCTGTTGTTGTGAACCAGCCATCCTTGGAATCGCAGTTCTCGTATGAGTATGCGCACTGGCATGTGCTGCACGTCCTGCAAACTCCGTTATAGTAGCGGAAGCTGCCTGAGCAGTAGGGCTGGCAGTCGGAATTGCCTGAGCATGTAGCCCCGCACTCGCCTTTCACGCACATATATACAAATGGATCATGTGTACAACCGCATTCAGAATCGCAGTTGCCGAAGGCGTCCCTCACTCCCATCTTGTATCCAACGCATACATCCCTTGTGCTTTGGTTGCAATAAATGTTATTGAATGTGCCGTTGAGCTCGCACTGCTCATCCGGAAGGTCAAGTATCCGTTCCCGCAGTAAGGCACATAGACCTCGTGGTGGCACATGCAGTTATC
>JBGPBG010000112.1:0-3385 GCA_041481105.1 Candidatus Aenigmatarchaeota archaeon | reverse complement strand
GTCTCTTGACGCCTTCCTTCCACGTTGACACCTTCATTCTGATGTTCTAGTATCCATAGCCTCCGCCGCCGGAACTGCCCGTTACTGTTATTGTTATCGTCTGGGAAACGTCCGGGCTGAGCATTGAACCGTCCGGATTGCGCAGATCAGCAGTTATTGTGTGCGTCCCTGATGTCACGCTCGGGAATATGAATGTCGGTCCGTTCCCTGTAATGAAACCACCATTGCTCATTGATACATAATAGTATCCATGTGCCGGTGTGTTGAAGTTTGTTGACGAGACTGTCACAGTAACTGCTGGACCTTGAACTGTTGCTCCATTAGATGGAGAGATTATTGACACTGTCGGGCTTTGGCTGCCGCTGCTGCCTGTGGTTATTGTTATGGTTTGTGATACCACTGCTGGGCTTACTGGCGTGCCGTCAGCGTTGTAGAGCTGGGCATATATCGTGTGCGTTCCCGGAGCCACGTTGGTGAACGTGAATGTGGAGCCGTTGCCGGCCTGGTATTTGTTGTCCAGATACACCCAATAGTGTCCCTGGCTGGGTATGTTGAAATTGGTTGAAGCCACTGTCACTGTCACTGTAGAGCCTGCCACTGTCGCTCCAGTGCTTGGAGACACTATCGAGACTGTAGGGCTTGAGCCACCACCGCTTGGCATGACTGTTATTGTTATCGGCTGTGTTTGGACAGGCGGGTTCAGCGGGCTGTGATCAGGGTTCTGGAGCTGTGCCCAGATCGTGTGCGTTCCCGGAGCCACGTTGGTGAATGTGAATGTTGGTCCAGGTCCTAACTGGTAATTCTGAAGGCTGTCCAGGTAAACGTGTATATGCCCCCGTGTGGGTATATTGAAGTTGCTTGTCGAAACTGTCACACTGAATGTGCTCGGAACCGTAGCTCCATTAGTTGGAGAGATTATTGAGATTGTTGGGCTTCCGCCTCCTGATGAGGCTGGCGGCATATAAGCCAATTCGTAAGCGCCTACGCCAGCCGCGATTATTGCTATAATCACGATCGCAGCTATACCGATTTTGCTGTTCCTTGTCATACGAATCTACCTCCTTTTTTCAGAATTTATTAGGGTTCAAAAGTGCCAAAAAACGTTTGACTGGTTGTGCAAATAACGTAGAATGAACTCTTATTTCATTAATTAGTTGAGGGTATTTAAATATAACACTGTTATAAATCGTCTATAAGCGTAATTTAATACGTCTTTTTGCCTAAAATCGACCGTAACCTTTAAATATACCTTTTCCAAGAGAGTCCCATGGACATGACAAAAATCGGAAGATATGCATTCATCGCTGGTTTAGTAATATCATTGCTTGCCGGGATAATGCCATACTTCGGTATGGTGATAGGATCCATGGGACTCGCAGCTCTTGTTGTGCTGGGAGTTATCGTTGGTATCCTTAACGTGACCGGCAAGGAAGTGCAGCCGTTCCTTTTGGGAACAGTAGCACTTATGATTGTGGGAACAGCACTTGGTTCAGTGTTGGCATCCGTTTCGATCATAGCCAACATACTTTCGGCGTTCGTTGCATTCGTTGCAGGCGCTGCGCTGATAGTGGCACTGAAAGAAGTGTACGCAATCACAAGCACAAAGTAAAGTGCTAGCCAGCAGGGAATTTATTTTATTTTCTATTTCTTTTATTTTCATCTGCTTCTCGCATTGCCATCGCTTTTAAATACAACCTGATAAATACAATCCAGGCCGAGGTGGCGGAACCAGGTTAACGCGCCAGACTTGAGAACTAGATATTAGGACTTTCGATTGAAGGCGGCTTGCCGCCTTCCTTCCAAAGGATGATTGTTTGGCTTGACTCTGATTCGGCGGAGAATGAGGAGTAAAGATATCTGGTGTCCTTACGGACATGCAGGTTCAAAACCTGAGCCCTTTCTTGCAAAGAAAGGTCTAAGGTTCATCCCAAAGAAAGCATTTACAAATGCATTCAGGGAACAAATGAAAATCCTGCCCTCGGCGCCTTTTATTTTTCCAAGAGGTCGTTATGTCAAAGGTTACGATAGTCCCCACATCCCATATAGCAAAGGATAGCATCCGTCTGGTAAGGGAGGCTGTAACGGACGGGACTGACTGCATAGCTGTAGAGCTGGACATGAACAGATACCAGGCTCTAAAGGAAGGGGAAGCTCCGTTCTTGGATGTCCTGAGGGCTTTGGGGCCTGTAACGTTCTTGTTTTACTTTGTCCTGAAAAATCTCCAGCAGTCCCTCGGAAGGCTTGCTGGAGTCTCGCCCGGCTCGGAAATGCTGGAAGCTGTCCGGCTGGGGCAGGAGAATGGCATACATGTGGAGTTCGTAGACAGGGATATTGGGGAAACGTTCCTCCGAATAAAGGGGGTTCCTGCCAGGGAGAAAGTGAAGCTGCTAACATTCGTTCTCAGGGCGCTGCTCCTAGGTGCCCCAAAATCCATTCAGTTGAAAGGCGGTGAAACCGCCTTCTCTCCAGAAATGGACCTCTCAAAGGTTCCTCCGGAAAAGCTGGTAGACCAAGCCATAGAGCTCCTGAGAAAGGAGTTCCCGTGGCTATACAGAATCCTGATAGAGGACAGAAACCAGTATATGGCTCACAGGATAAGGGAGCTTTCAAATCGGTTCCAGAACATAGTGATCGTGGTCGGGGCAGGCCATGCGAAGGGGATTCTGGAGATACTCAGAAATAAGCAATCTTAAATCTCTTAATGGCTAATTTTATTTATGCAAGAAACATTGGGGCCGATTGAATATATTGGGCTTATTGGCGGGATTACCGCCGCCTCTGCGGCGGTTGTCGCGGCCGAGTATTGTGTTGTCCGTCGATATATTGAGCCTGCCATCGAAGCTTTTTCTGAATACTGTAGATATCCCGAAGCCAGGAACGGCAGAACTCTTCTTAAGGCTATTGGAGATAATATTCGTGAAACAAGATTCCCTTAAAGCAAGCTGAACACATATTCCAAATCAACATCCGTGTTCACGCAGCCGCTCTTGAGGAGCTCAACGCCCTGCATGGGAATCCTCAACTCCTCTGCAGCAAGGACAAGCTCCTTCATGCAGGCCACGCCAATGACAGCTTTGGGCCTGAATTTCTTTATTACATTGAAATTCATGGAGCCTCCAGGAGATATGAAAACCCTGTATCCCATCTTCTCGGCCTTTGCCTTTATTGCATAAACCTTGCAATCCTGAGAGCACTTCACGCATTTGTACCCTGCCTCCGTGATGGGTGCCTTGCATCTGGTCGTCCTCAGGCACTGCGGAAGGAAAAGCATCTTGTATTTTGGCTCTATTGACTTGAACTTCTCCCTGTAATGGTCGTTCTTGAATTCTATGTACAGCCTGTCCACATTCTCAGGCCCTATCCCGATAAGCTTCATGCTCCTCTT
>JBGPBG010000111.1:0-3396 GCA_041481105.1 Candidatus Aenigmatarchaeota archaeon | reverse complement strand
TTATTAGCATGCACGAAAAACAGCTTTTTGAAGGGCGCAGCGAAGAAGCCTATTCGAACCTGAGAACGAAAGAGCTTTTCGACCTTTATGCAAGGATGCTAATGCAAAAAAAGCTTCAGGATAAAAAGTTCCACCCCGGCGATATGGATGAGCTCTACAAAGTCATGTACGTGCTGGATAGCCACAAGCTTCCGGAAAAATTCTATTTCTACCAGAGCATTGACGGGTGGCAGAAAAGCCTGTACAAGGGCTTCCTGATAAAAAAGTAATCTATTTCCTTATTTCAGTCCCCGCCTTCCCCTTTAGCGCAAGCACGGCCTTCTCAGGGGAGGTTATGATGGCTTTCTTCCCCCCATGTCTGATGAAGCGGGTGGCTGCAAGAATCTTGGGGCCCATGCTTCCCGGAGGGAACTGCCCCTGCTTGTAAAGAGTCTCGGCCTGTTCCAGAGAGAGCTTTCTGAGAGGTTTCTGCTTTGGAGTTCCGTAATCCCTGTAAACACAGTCCACGTCCGTGAGTATGAGCAGGGTTTCCGCGCGAAGGGAAGTGGCAAGCCGCTCCGAAGCGAGATCCTTGTCTATCACAGCCTCTGCTCCATCATACCCTTTTGGGGTTTTGAAAACAGGAATTCCTCCTCCCCCGCAAGCTATCACAAGAAATCCTTCCCCCACAAGCCTCTGGATTTCCCTGGATTCCACAATCTCAAGCGGTTCTGGTGAAGGTACTACCTTCCTGTATCCGCGGTTGGAATCCTTCTTGAGGCCCGGGCCAGGTTTGCTGAAGAAAGGGCCTACGAACTTGCTCGGGTTTTTGAAGGCAGGGTCTTTCCTGCTGACTATGGTCTGAGTCACAATAGTTATCACGGGCTTCTTTACAAGAGGACGTAGAGCCCTTTGGAGTATGTAGCCAATCTCCCCCTGGGTTTGCGCCCCGCACACATCAAGGGGAAGTTCAGGGACCTGGACCCGTGCGCAGTGCTGCTGGAGGAGGATATCCCCCACCTGAGGTCCGTTCCCGTGGGTAAGAACTATCCTGCAACCGAGTTTTGATACGTCCCTTATGTGCTTGCACGCTTCCTGCGCATTTTTCATCTCCTGTGCCTCTGTGAATTTCTTCCCGGATTTAAGAAGGGAGTTTCCCCCAAGGGCGATTACAACCAGCGATTGAGGTCGGATTTTCGTTGGAAGGTGGCTTGCCACCTTCTTTCTAGCGTTACTTCCTTCCAACTGTTCCATAATGAATATATTTGTGCGCAACCAACTAAATAATATGGGAAACGCGAAATGCTCTGAGTGCAGGTTCTTCAGGCCTGTCACGAACAGGGTAGGCAGCTGCCTGTGGCATAATATACCTGCGGACATGGACGCGAGCAGGTGCGCGGGGCAGATATTCAGGCCTAGAGGATAAAACAAAAAAGTTGGTTAGAGAGTGACAACGAAAGAAGGTGACTATTGACACCTTCAGGCGAGAATCACCCTCGTTCCAAGAATCTATTTCTTCGCCAGCATGATGAACCTGATTGCCAGTATTATTATTATGATCAGGGTTATGATTATTATTGCAACCAGCTTCCACTGATTGGTGTCAAGGCCGAGTATGAGGTTGCCTGTCACGTTCCCGCCGCCTGTGACATTCGTTTCATTGCCGGTGGGTGGCGGGGCTATGCCTCCTCCGCCCGTTACGTTCTCAACAACCCCGACCGCTATATCCTTCACGGCCTGGAAAGAAGGCGAGCTGGCTGTGAGATTTATATGATAGACTTTCTTCTCGACCCCGAAGCAGGGAGAAAAGTAAATGTAGACTTGCTGCTGCTGGCCGCCTGGCAGGTCTACCACGTTCGGGCTTATGTAAGCCCATGATGGACCCTGGAGCGTGAGAGTGTATTTGTCATTTTTCTCCCCTGTGTTCTTTATGGTGACTGGAAGTGTTGTGGCATTGCACAGCTGGGCAGCCACGGCATTATTCTGCAGGGCAATGTCCGCAGAGTAGCAGGATGCTTTTGGCTTCACGCTGAGGAGCGACTGGGTGGCGACTGATGTGTGGTCTGACTGCAGGGTCACCTTTACAGCGTAATCACTTGCATCCGATGGGGCCTGGACGGCAAAGTATTCCATCCGTACCTGGTTGGGCCCGATGGTGAACTGCCTTGTCAGGTTACTTGTCGGGCTTTGCATTGTAAGCATGTAATTGTCAGAAAGCTTTCCCGTGTTCTTTACAGCAACAGTGTAATTAACCGGCGTGCCCGAACACACGGACGTGTTCTGGGGTGAGATGTCCATGCTTGCTGAGTAGCAGTTGTCAACAACCACGCTGACAGTATCGTCATCCGAGACGCCATCCGATTCCGCCTTCACCTTCACATTGTACGTTCCCGGCGATGTGATGTTAATTATCTTGAGCTTTAGCTCTTTCGTCTCCTTCGGGTCGAGGACGGCTTTGTTGGAGTCCAGGACTCCTGCAGTGGTTGTTACATTGAACGTGTCCTGTATGGTTCCTAGGTTCTTCACAGTCACTATAAAGTCTGTCTCCACACCCTGGCATACGTAAGATGATGAAGGAGTGACTATAACAGCAACCCCCCTGCATTCCTGCGCATCAATGGATGTGGGAAGGACGACCTTGGCAGTCGGATCCTTGGCCGAAACCACGGTCACATTAAAGAATGTCTTGCCCTTCTGCGTGGGCTGAAGCAGCAGAACAATATCACCCGATTTCTTGGAATCTATTGAAATAATGGGTTTCGTCACGTTTATCCAATTGGGCACGATGATTGAATATGTGTCATTCTTTATGCCCGTGTTGGTTATCGTCAGCTTCTGGTCCACAATCTGCCCCAGGCATATACTGACCTCGGAGGGCTGCAGATCAGCTGTCATGGAATAGCAGTCCTGCACGTTCAGCTGGATTGTGTCCGTATCGCTCGAATAGAATTTCTGCGACTTCACATTCACATTAACCGTCTGAATGCCCCTTGTTCCTGAGGGAGGGGTGAGTGCCAGGGCGACTGTCTTTGACTTGCCTGCATCTATTGTTATTCCGTTGTCCGAGAAAATTGCCCAGGAAACAGAGGCGGAAAGGTCATACGTATCTGGGTATTTCCCCATGTTTTGCACAACAAGATAATATACTGATGATGTATTCTCCTCTATGCACATTTCCTTGAACTTGCTGTCTATGTTCAGCTGCACCTCATAACAATTAAGGACCTGGAGGTCAAGGGTCTTGGTCTGCACCTCTCCGGTGCTTCCTGATTTGGCCTTTATGGTTACATGATAGTCTCCCGGCAGGACAGAACAACCAACATTTATCAGGAACAGGTCAAGGTTCCTCGTATCGCCCTGGTTCACGACCAGGCTCTGCTGAGCCTGTGGAACAATCCCTGCGGGCGCATCTATTGT
>JBGPBG010000110.1:0-3433 GCA_041481105.1 Candidatus Aenigmatarchaeota archaeon | reverse complement strand
TGGTTGAGTATGTGTATGTCCACAAAAACCATCCATACCTTTTCCTTCTCTTTTATGCAGAGCTTCTTCATGTCTATGGCTCCGGATTCCCTTATACCGCGGTCAACCACCCTTGCGAGCTCTATCGAATCCTCTGCGGGCGGCCCCTTCTCGAAGTCAGGGGACGCGATTGGCGAGAATTCCGCCCCTATCATGAGCACCCCTTCATCAGGTCTGTCAGGGAAGGGAGTCCCCACGTTCATCTTCACTCCTGCTATCACTTCGGTCTTGCCTATCTTCACCCTGGCAGAACCCTCTGCCTTTGCTATCACGCCTGTCTCGATGGAAATGTCCCTGAACTCGTCCTGCGCTCTCTTGTCAATCCTCATCTTCCTTGAGGCCAGGCCGCTTATGAACTGCTTCTGTATTATCATATCATCCACCTCACAACTTTAAACCAATACAACAATTATGACGAAGGTGGATTTTCGATGGAAGGCGTCAAGAGACGCCTTCTGGCTTCAGTTCCACCTTCCTTCTAACTGTTCCACCTTTCTAACTTTAGATTTTATTTCACCCACTTTTCCCTTAGGGCCTGCTTCTGCTTCTCGTAAAGTATCTCGCAGCCCTTTATTGCGGTCCTTATGACTTCCTTCGTCTCCTCAGGAGAAAGGTCGCCATCCATCTGGAGGAGCGTTACCTGCTTTTTCCTTGGCATGTACGCCACGGGCACGTCGCATTTCGTCACTTCCTCCTCCTTTCCTCCGAGATCCAGGACAAAGTGCTCGTCTATCTTTCCTGCGGCAACCGCAGCCACAAGGTCCCTCATGGGAATTCCCGCGTCAGCAAGCGCCACGCTGGCCGCGTTTATCCCTGCAGTCCTAGTCCCTGCATCCGCCTGGATTATGTCTATGAATACGTCTATCCCGGTCTTCGGGAACTCCTCAAGGAACATGGCAGGCTCAAGCGCCTCCCTCGTGACCTTGGATATCTCCTGGCTTCTCCTGGAAGGCCCCGGCCTTACTCTCTCGCTCGTGGAGAAGGGCACCATCGAATAAAAAGTCTGCAGAACGGCCCGGTCTGAAACCTGCTTGTGCTTGGGGTGCATGGACCTGGGCCCGTATACAGCAGCTATTGCTGTTGTCTTCCCCATGGTGACAAGCGCAGAGCCGTCAGCCTGCTCTATCACCCCGACCTTTATCACAATCGGCCTCAGCTCGTCTGCCTTCCTCCCGTCGTCTCTTTTGAATTCTTTCATATTATCTCTCCTTAACTATCAAACGACTCCTCTTCAAAGGGTTCTTCCGCAGTTTCGGAAGGCTCCATCTGGAACTCCTTCGTGGAATCCTGCTTGTGCTCACGATCTTCGTGGTGTTCCTTCTCTTCCGCGGATTTCTTGCTCCCGCCAAGCAGCATGGATATCTTGTCCGTGAGACCCTCGCTCTGGGATTCATGCTCTATGACCTCTATGGCCTTTATCACGAGGTCCTCTTTCTCCCCCTCTATGCATACTATCCCGTTCTGCCCCACGTTTATCCTACATCCTGTCAGGTCCTTTATCATCATTATCATGGAACCCTGCCTGCCTATGAGCCTCGGGATTTTGGAAGGGTTCATCTTGACTATCCTTCCTGACCTGAATTTCCTGCATCTCGGGTCCTGCATTGAAAGGTGGATTGAGTTGCTGCTGACCACTGACATGATGTTCGCGTATATCACTTCCCCGACTCCGTAAACCCTGGAAAGGTCTGTCTTGGACGTGTCTATGAACTCGCGGACGCCCGAAAGCGGCAGATATGCGCTGTGCGCTGAGTTAATGTTCACAACCCATCCGTTTGACTGCACATCCTCTACCTCCCCTATTACCATGTCCCCAACTCTCGGGAAATAAACTCCGGTAAGGGGTATCACGGATATCACCCTCCCGTCCACATTCACTATTCCAAGCCTTTTTGCGTATATTGAGTTTCCTTCTCTCAGGCAGTTCCTGCCCGGGAGATAGTCCATGGAGATTATTATCTCATCTCCAGGAACCACGAAGTCACGTTCCTTCTTTATGAATTCTGCCATATTGCACCTCTTTTCAGTTAATCATAACCTTCGATTGAAGGCGTCTCTTGACGCCTTCCTTCCAACCCTTGCTATCTTAAGGGTATTTCCCTTATAACCTTTGATTCCACCCTTCCGCCTGTCAGATCGTTAAGTTTCTTGTAAATCTCGGACTGCATTCCTGCAGGTATCTCTATAACCGCGTAAAAATATTCAGATCCCCACTCCTCCTTCTTGACAGTGGCCAGGTTCCTCAAATGGGCGCTCAGCTTCCCTGCGCTTGCAACAGGAATCTTGATCGCGACCTCCATCCTCTCGAAAGCTATCGGGATTATGGGCTGAATCTTGGACAGCACGGCTTCCACCTGCTCATTCGCGGATTTCATCATATCCACCTGGACCTTCGCCTCATCCATTGCGTTCAGGATTCTGGTGATAGGATGGGGAAGCTTTGTCTGGGGGTTTATGCCATGCTTGGAGATTATCTCGGCTATCTGCCTTCTTTTCTCCTCGAGCATTTTCCTTCGCTGCTCTGTGGTCATCTGCACTTCCCCGTGCCTGATTATCTCCTCAGCCACCTTGTAAATGTCTGCCGTCTTGAAGTGACTCTCAAGCTCATGTGCCCCCGCCCTCTCACCTTTGCTTGCGTCCTTGAATATCTCCTGAACAGCCAGGATGCTTGCCACTTCGAGAGGCTTTCCTCTCTTGAACTCCATAGCTTTCTCTGGGTCTACTAATATCTCAAAATGCACATGTTCCTTGGTAATCCTTGCGGTAACAGCTTTGTCAACAGAAACCATATCTACCCCAACCTCGGATTGAAGGTGATAGAAAGAAAGAATGTGTCCGCTGACACCTTCAATCACGAATCACCTTCATTCTCCTCATTCAAGCGGCGCTATTTCTCGATGTCTTTTACAGAAACCTTTTCAGTCCCTTTCCTGGTCACGGCAACTATGTCCACCGTGTCCGCAGTCGCCTCTTTTTCACCTGCCTTCAGAGCCTTAAGAAGCAACTTCACGCCGCCTTTCAGGTCGAGGCCGTCCTTGTATTCTTTCGAAAGGATAGCCTTTGTCTTGTCCGCGCCCTTCCCTATCACCTGGGCCTTCCACTCTATCATGGTTCCGGAAGGCTCGGTCTCGAAAAGCCTTGGGCCAGACTTGTCCACTCCGCCCACAAGAAGCCCTACACCATAGGGCCTTACACCAGCATACTGTGTGACCAGATGCTTCCTGTTGGATATGTACTTCGTAAGCGAGCTTACAGATATGGGCTCCCCGTATGTTATCTTGTTTATCTGGGCCCTCACCCTTGCCATCTCCACAAGGCTTCTGGCATCGGCAAGGGAGCCTGCGCTAACCACGCTTATGTGGTCATCTATGTCATATATCTTCTTGTATGATTC
>JBGPBG010000109.1:0-3457 GCA_041481105.1 Candidatus Aenigmatarchaeota archaeon | reverse complement strand
TATGGTATCAGCGCCCTCGGGAATGCAAGTGAGATCAGGATTTTTGTAATTGCCATTGAATGCAAAGATGTAGTGTTTACCTTTATAACTCTCTGTCACCTCTCCTCCATCAAGCAATACAATTGCCATTCTCTCGATATGTTCTCTATTATAAGGCTCTTTTTTAGCCATCTTAAACCAACTCGAATTTCTTTATCCTGAAGCCCTTCTTCATGTGGGATTTCCCACACGTCTCGCATTTCAGCCTCAGGTCCAGCTTCTGTGTGGGCTTCTTCGACACAGCAGGCTTCGAGAACTTCCCGTGCCCTCCATATCCCACCTTGAGCCTCTCCTTCTGGCGGTTGCTGGCAGACATCGGTTTCGCGCTGCCCCTTGTCTTTTTCTTTGCCTGCTTCACCGAATGCTCCGTATGCTTCTTGCACGTGGGGCAATATGTCTTTATCTTTTTCGGGAATCTCATACGCTTCACCTTATGACTTGCGCACCATATGTCAGCTATGTCGAAGGTGACTGAAAGACCGAAGGCGTCTCTTGACGCCTTCAAACGAACGTCACCTTCCTTCAGACTGTTGCACCGATTTGCGATTCAGTCTGTCAATCTGAACTAATCTATTCTGAAAAGAGGTATTTAAATATGTTCTTTCGCCTCAAGAGGCCTTGCAGCCCCCCTCTCCACCAGAAGCCTTGTAACGTCCTCAGGAAGGTTTGCAATATCCCCCTTGGCGAAAGGCCCGTAATTCCTCATGTCCGTCCCCACGAACTGCGGGACATCCTCCAGGAACGCGATTATGGATTTTTTCTCATGTCCTGGCTCAAGCACTTTCTTCCTCCCTGTTCTGAATTGCATTATCAGAGAGGCAGCCTGGTCAAAAAGCGTCTTCTCGTCGGGAGTGAGGTTTGACGGCTCCACACCGGAATCCACAAAAGAAAACGCCGAAAGGAGTATCTTCTTCTCCCTTATCTTGATGATATCAGACAGGACCATCTTCGCGTTCTCAAGCTCCCAGTTGTCATTCCCCTCGTTCAGCTGCGTTTTCTTGTAGAGATAGCTGGCCACATCCTCGAAGAAATCCTCGGGGAGCCTTGTCAGGGAGGGGGACGCCTTCTCCTCCCTTGCTATCTTGCTGAGAGTCTCGAAAGTAAGCACAAAATCGCCTCGTGAACCTGTAAACCTGCAATAGATAGTTAGGCAGAAGATTTTTAAGCCCGACCTGCCTTTTTCTTGGGAGCGTGTTTTGAGCGCTGGTCCATCCTCCTCCAGGGATAGTTCACGGGATTCTTCACGGTTTTTGCAGGTCCTCCGCAGAAGGAATCCGGCCTGCACACCCCAAAGGATTCATACCATCCTGTATTCACGCATCCTGGCGGGAGTATGTCACGCTTCTGCATCTTGTGCCACCTTATCTGTCCGCGAATATAATTGTCCTTTAGCGGAGGCTTGTTCTTCTGGTTCCATTCGAATATGAGCTTCTCGAGATCAGGCCAGCCCCATTTCACGGAGCGCAGGAAGGTAGAGAGAATGAAGACGGACCTTTTCCTCCCGTCAGGAAGGCCTACAAGTATGTTTTTCATGCAAGGAGGGAACAGCTCCTCGGGGACAGCTTCGGTTATCCTTTCCCGGTAAAACGCTTTCTTCTCCTCCCCGGATTTCCTCTTGGAAAACCAGTCAATTGTCTCCGCAACCAGCATCTCAGCCTCATTCCCTCCCGCGGAATCGAGAAAGCGACTCCTGACTTTTATTTCATGGCTCATGGGGTCTGCATCCTCTCTCCTGAAGGAATCAAGCTGGCCGGGCTTTACAGGAAGGGATACCAGGAAGGAATTCTTGTTGAGGGAGTAGGGCATCCGGAACAGATGCCTCGGAGAAATCAGAATCGTGTCCAGCTCAACAATCTTGAATGGGTCAAGGACGGACTTGTCCCCGCTTATTTCCCCCACGCTCTTTTTCACCTGCTCTGCAAGCTGCTCCATCTGGTAGGCTTTGAGCAGCTCCCTTTCCAGCCTCTCCCGGATATACTCCTTGAGGTAAAGGCCCATGTTCCTCGGAAGCTCAGGGAACATCTTTAAGGCAGGCTTGTAGTCTATTGTCTTGGGAAGGGATTCCCACGGTATCCCCACATGGAAGCCAGTCCCTCCCGTAAACTTGATGGAATATCCCTTTATCCCGTGCTTCTCGAGCGCCCAGGAAAGGATTTTCGCGGCAATCTTCCCGTGCTCAAACATCTTGCAGTCCAGGTCAAATATAACATCCCACCCGATTCTAAGTGGCTCATAATTGTCTGTCCTCAGGCTCATGGGCTGGGACCAGCGTTCTATCGAGCAGTGGAACTCAAGCGAGCCTTCCTTGACCATGGCAAGTATATCCTGCGGATAAACAAGGGTGTTCGGCCTTGTGCTGTAGGAGCCGTTCTTGAAGACCCCCACAACCTCCCTGTTCCTGGAGAATTCCATGAGGAAGCTCTGGACATCCGGCCTTGAGTAGTAATCGTAAACGTCTTTCAATCTCATAAGATAAAATTAAGGGAATTATATATAAGCTAATAATTCTCAAAGGTCACCTCACCATGAACATCACTATCGACCACAGCGCCTTCAGTATCATGGCCACCCCGAACCAGACCGCAAAACCCAGCGCCGTCCCGTAGAACGCGAGAATCAGGAAAATCCCGGAAAGCACGTCCAGAATCCCCAGCAGGTCGAAATAGAACCCGTTCCCTGCTGCCATAAGAAAGGATACTACGCCCTTGAGAACCACGATTACTCCTATCGCAAGAATCAGGCCGGCAGCCGTGAGAGGGACAAATCCCGAAATCGCGAGAGCGGCCCCTGCGATGAGGTCAATTATCCCGAGTATGAGCAAGAGGGGCATGTTAAAAATTGCGCATGTAATTTAAATAGTTTGAAGTCGGCTACTTGCCTGAAGGCGTCCGCAGACGACTTCATTCTCAAATCACTTCAATCCCGGGCTTCCCGGGCTCCGCCCTCAGGGCCTTCTCGCCCCTTTCCATATCTGCTTTGAGAATTTCAACCTTACAGCTAAACTCCTTCTCCAGCGAGGGAGCGGATTCCTTCAGGCTGGATAATTCCTCTTCCTGGGAAAGGATTCTCCTGAGGACCATGGCGTTCTTCGCAAGGCTCTGGCTGAACTTGAGTGCGTGGGGCCCATATTTCTTGCCATGAGAACCTTTCATTATTGCCGGGACGATCTTCTCAGGGGTTTTTGCCATCCCCAGGATCTGCTGGTAGACCTCATGCTTCCAGAGCGGGCTCACGTATATCCTTATCTTCTCGGGCTTCTTCCCCACAAGCTTGAGCACGTTCCTTATGTCCTCCCTTGTCTGTTCCAGAAGGCTTTCCATCATCTCGAGCTTCGGGTCTATGAGGCTCTCGTCTGGTTTGGGCCATTCGTGGACTGAGACAAAGCCTTTGTGCCCGGTTTTCTCCCAGAGCTCTTCAG
>JBGPBG010000108.1:0-3458 GCA_041481105.1 Candidatus Aenigmatarchaeota archaeon | reverse complement strand
GATTTGAGTTAGAAGGCGTCTCTTGACGCCTTCATTCTAAAGCTCCGCCTTCAGTCTATTTTCCCGTTGTCCAGATGCCAACATAAACAGTCAAAAGATTTCCTGATTCGGATATTGCATATCTTTTGGTTTCAGCCTTGGTAACGTTGTCCGGCATGGCCAGCCCCCACCTGCAGTCAGCAAGGAAAGAAGTTTCATTCCTTATAGTGATCTTCATCTTGTATCTCGGATGCACATCAAGCTTTCCCATGAAACCGGCATAGTCATTATTGCATGACGTGTTCAGCCAGGAGATTTTTGTGGAATTCATGACAGGCCATTCCTGGGCAAGCCCCACAACCGTTGGCTCTCCTCCAGACCACTTCCCCTTGTTCAAAACAAGCATCTCCCCTATCTGTGAAGCCTCGCTCTCCATATTTTCCGCAGAAAAACTGCTGCTGTATCCCACAACTGTCCAGCTCAGGTAGTTTATTACATAAAAAACTATCCCAAAAAAAACCAGGACAGCAACCACAAACTCAAACACCAGCTGCGCTTTGAATTTCCTTTTGCGGCAGGAGCCTTTCATAACAATAAATATATTGCACGGCATAATATTACTTAATGGACAAGAGATTGACAGCCTCCGGCTGTCGTTCTAGGTGGAAAGCATTCATTCTGCTCCCGGTTGCTCTGCTGTTAGTGATATCTGTTTCCGGTTGCACAGGCATCTCCAGCATAGACTCGCTCTTTGGCGGGTTCTGCATCCCCGGCATCGGGACGTGCGGACAGACGACCGAATACGCGAATGATGTTCTGATAATAAAGACGCTTGACGCAGTCCCCCAGACAATCTCCACCGGGCAACAACTTCGGTTATCAGCATGGATCGAGAACAACGGCGGGGAGACTGTACCGCAAAAGACATTCACAAGCGGTTCAGAAAGCGGATTGGTGAGGGTTCAGCTTTTTGATACTTGCGAAGGGCTTTTTGACAACATAGAAGCAACGTGTCCGCCCGACAGCACCCAGACCGACGATAAAAGAGGATGCTGGATAAAGTCAATCCTGCCTAAACAGACAATCCCGATTTCATGGTCGCTTAGGGCAAAAGACAAAACAGCAATCCCCTTGGAGACTTCATGCAACCTGAAAGTGTATGTCAGGTATCCATATGAAACAAAGAGTATCACAAGTGTGACATTCGTGGATTATACGGAATACCAGAGGATGATTAATGAAAACAAATACAGCCCGATAACCTCCTACATAACGGAAGGTTACGGCCCTATAAAGCCCTACCTTACGGTGGAAACCACACAGCCAATCCCAGTGGAAAACGGCAAGCAATCAGACTTCCAGATGGCATTCCAGGTGAAGAACAAAGGTAGCGGCTTCATAACAAACTTATACGAAAAA
This sequence comes from Candidatus Aenigmatarchaeota archaeon, assembly GCA_041481105.1. Lineage (GTDB taxonomy): Archaea > Aenigmatarchaeota > Aenigmatarchaeia > QMZP01 > QMZP01 > JAPLVB01. Next base: position 2,060 of record JBGPBG010000108.1, on the reverse strand, counting down.
GTAGACGACAAGACGTTTGTAGGAATAACCAATGACGACATCAAAATAACGTCCAACACGAACCCAGGCAGTTCGCCTTCTAATACGTACGACCTTTCAAGCCGGGTTACACCGGAGATAGAGAAGCTCGGCAACATCGTTCTTATAGGCGCAGACTCTCCGAAACAAAGTTTCTCCATCAAAGCCCCGTACGACAACAAAATCGAAAAAATCGCCTCCTACTATGTGTCAACATCCGTGGACTACATGTATGAATTCCGCAAGGAGATAAAAGTAACAATAAAGCCTCCGGCGATAACAGGATAGAATTTTCCATGTTGGAAGACTTATAAATTAAATCCGACATATATTAAAGAGATATTAATGAAGAGCAAGCAGCTGAAGGGAATGAAGATGCTATTGCTAATTCTGCCGCTTCTTTCAGTTGTTGCGATATCAGGCTGCACAGGAACAACCACCGGCCCGACATTCGGGAACGGAGTGGTAATCCTTAACTGGGAGCCAACTTTATCTTCAGTGGAATCGGGCGACAATCTTCAGCTCAGGATAAGGGTGCAGAACCAGGGAGAATTGACAGCGAACAACGTGAATGCTGTAATAACAGGAATAGTTCCCGACGAATGGCGGATATCACTGAATCAGGCCAATTTCGTGGACTTGGCGCCTCCGGACCGCGTGCAGAACACAGCAGGCCAGACCAGGCAGGAAACATTTGACGCAGTAGCGCCTAATCTGCCAAAAGGAACAACACAGCAATTCACACCACAGATAAGAGTCTTCTATACTTACAGGACCACCGCAAGCAAACTGATAACAGTCGTGAACGATCAGGAGCTCAAGAGGCTGCAGGACGAGGGGAAGACACTGTCCTCAAAAGACACGACATCAAGCGCAGGTCCCCTGAAAGTGACAATAAACGCAGGCAAGTTCTTGAAGTCGAAAGAGGCAGGTCTTTCATTCAGCAGGACCTTCCCGATAACCATAGATATCCAAAACATAGGCGGCGGGGTCGTGAGCACACAGGGCACATCAGTAAACGATTACAAAGTCAAGTTCGCAATCCAGACCCCGAGCAGGCTGGCCATTGATTGCGCGAACTCCGGGAGCTTCTTCTCCAACACAGTAACGCTCTGGAAGGGCCAGACAGCGACAATAACATGCAATGTGCGCATAAACAGCCCGCCGATATCAAGCGAGGAAGAGAACATAAAGGTCATACTGGATTACGATTATTACATAGATGCCACTACAACAGTAACGGTCACAGGCATACAAGAGGGCTTCACACCCTTCTACTAGATTCTGGCCAACGCTAAGACACCAAAAAGCTTAAATATTTAACTGTTATTAATAACTATCTAGTGGTGATTTTATGACAAAATGGAAAGCAATAAAGAAATATGCAATAGGTTTAGGGGTAGGAGCTGCATTAGCGACTGAAATATTTGGATGCACACTAAATATGGCAAAGCCAAATTTCGCCATAAGTGTAGGCGCAGATGTATCAGATGTTAGCGTTGACCCGCAAACGAGAGAGGCAGGGACAAAATACCCGAACAAACCAACTACAGTTCTAGGAGGCAGTTATTTTAACAATGGATATTCCGGCAATTATGGATACGGTAATTACAATACCTGGCCGCCGATATCAAGCCCCGGCTGCTGGCACAACAATTCTGATGTGGGCAGTTCAAACGGGCCGGTATTCAGATCCAGGTTTCAACAGTAATCTGAACGCCATGGAAACATTGGATAAGCACGCCACACTAATTTAAGACTGCGCAACAAAAATAATATAATGGCTGCGGAACAATTTTCTAGAGCAAAATTGCTTCTTTTAGCTTTGCCTGTTCTAGCCATAATTCTGGTTTCAGGATGCACAACCGGAAGCACTGTGTCAGGAAGCGGGGTTGTTGTAAAAGAGTTCGCACCAGAATTTACAGAAATTTATGCAGGAGAACCTGTAAACTTCCGGCTGCTTATCAAGAATGAAGGTTCAGTTGAAGCGAAGAATGTACATGCAGAGCTGTTGGGATTGGATGAGGACTGGTGCAGTTCAG
>JBGPBG010000107.1:0-3480 GCA_041481105.1 Candidatus Aenigmatarchaeota archaeon | reverse complement strand
TCGAAAAAGACCCCGGCTGGAGCAAGCCTCAAGCGGAACAGCAAGAAGAAGCGCTTCCAGAGGGGCTCGGAATTCCTGGAGACGAGGATACACAAGAAGAAGACCAAGCTCTCGCGCACACTCGGCGGAGGTGTGAAGGCCAAGGCCCTTTCCGCTGATTACGTGAACATAGCGGACCCCAAGACAGGAAAAATCCACAAGGCGAAAATCCTGTCAGTCCAAGAGAATGCCGCGAACCCACATTATGTCAGGAGAAACATCATAACCAAAGGCGCTATCCTGAAGACGGACGCGGGACTTGCAAAAGTCACCTCAAGGCCGGGGCAGCACGGGGTTGTTAACGCCATCGTTGTGGAAGAAAAGAAGTCGTCAAAGTGACTGGGGAGCCGAGGGCTGTTTCTTAGGAGATTGGCATACTTAGTCGAAACTAAGTCAGACTTAAACGAAGCTTAAAGATTGTTGTCCAAGAACGGCGATATGCATAAATTCCTTGTCCTGCTACATGCGAAAATGTGGAGAAATGTGGGACAAATCTCGGAATATTCCTATAAATAGTGAATTCAATTGTCTAAAAATTAGCAATCCGGAATATGGAGGTGTTTAAAATGAAAGTGAAAATACTTGCGCTGGCTGTGGCATTTTCCGCATTTGCTTTTGTTGCCTTGTACGCAAACGCGCAAATGTATGCCCCCAGGATGTTCTCCAATACAAACACAGCTACAGATTACAGCGGATTCACAAATGCAATGCAGAATGAAATGAACGAGGTCTTTGGCCTTCAGCAGCAATACCAGTCAGGCCAGATAACCCAGGAACAATATCAGCAGGGCTTGCAGAAGCATTGGCAGGACATGAGCCAGATCCATCAGCAGTATGGCGTTGGCTGCCCGATGGCGGGAACTGCTCCGGGATATGGCGGCATGATGGGAATGATGTGGTGAGCGGATGAGCAATGCGAAATGCCTTATATGCGGCAATGCCAAGCAGGAAGTGGGCGAAGCATGCAAGCTCTGCGGCATGCATGCTTTGAATCCGCTTTATTACCGCTCGTTTCCCTTTTGCTGTAATGAATGCATAGCGCATTTCGAGAACATCATCAGCAATACCTCGCCTAATATGGTGAACGAGATACTTGTAAGAATGCCCGTCGTATAAAAGGCAATTATTCCTTGCAGCAGTCAATCATCTTCTTGAAAGCTGCCGAGAATCTTTTCATTGTCCCATTTTCCTTCGCATCAGTTTCTGCGCTAAGCTTCTTGAAATCAATCGCCCCTGTGTTTATAGCGAAAAACAATGAATGAAGGTCAAAAGCTGAATTGAAGAACTCATTTGCTTCTTTGATATTTTTCTTTGAAAGCTCCTTCGTCCCCACCTCCACCAGCCGCATGCTGGCTGCGAGAAGATGCTTGCTTATGCACCATTCCTCGCCCTTCGGGTCTGTCACTATCTTCTTCAGGAGATTCTTCCTCAGCTCCCTCACGGAATTGAGCATCTCAAGATATCTTTGATTGCCCGTCTTCATTGCAGTGAAGTAGAGGTGCTCCTCTATGCTTACTATGTTCATGAGCGCAATGCTGAGGTCCTCATCCCTGGAAAGGTCCGCCTCCCCATTCTTCACTTCCTCTATCTTCACCAGCCATTTCTTTACTTCATCCATATTAAACACCTATAAAACTCAGGAGCAACCCTGACATAGCAAGCATACCCAGCGTAAAAACCACTCCTTGGAAAGGGAAAAGAACTCTACCATTCTTGTTCTTGACGTAATTGTGGATTCTGTAAGAGCCAAGGGTTACAAATCCGCCGATGATGCTTCCAAGCAGCATTTTATCTATCAAATAAACATTGTTGAAAATTGAACCCAGCGGACCGAACAAAAATACCGGCAGATACAAAAAGTCCCCGCTAATGAAAAGCAGCGGAACAACGGTCAGCAGGAACGAGGTAAGGATTATCAGAGGCAATTGGAATCTTATGTACTGCCTTTTTACTCTCCTTCCGAGCCACAGCCCTGTGGATATTCCGAAAGCTCCCATTAACAATCCAATAATGCTCACATCCAGACCGTAATATTTTGCTGTTACTGCTGCTGCCCCAACCGCTATCGTGCAGACAGGGCAATGCGCCTCAACAGACGATAGAGAGAATGCTGACATCGCTAAAAATACCGGTATTGCCAGCAGGAATTTTCTCATATAACCACCACTAAAGCCTCTGGACGTTTGCCTTGCCTTCAGGACTGAGGATTTCCACCATCAAATTCTGCCCTGGGGATATGCATGGCTCGCTCGCCATATAATGTGAGTATTTGAAATTCAGGTCACCGTAACCTTCTGTCCTTATTCCTGCCTCGCAGCTCGTCAGGCCGTTCTGGTTGGTCACGCAGTTCCTGTCATAAATCCCGATTCCTGCAAATTTGTTCTCGTATCCCGGCTTCAGGTTCGTTATCATTCCCTGAAATATATCTCCCGCCGGTGCGGCGGAATTGCCCGGCATATACAAGGCAGGTATGGCAAGTATCGCAATTAATGCAAGCGTCACGCCAGCAAGCAGTTTATTGCTTTTTTTCATGTCAGCCTCCCAGTTGTTAGCTAAACTGTTTCAGAATGAAACGAAACGGCATATATCCGTTAGTGTGAAACTGGTTTCATCTATTTCCATAATTCGGCGATAAACGGGAAATTATTGAAGAAATTGCGTGAAAAGACATGTTATGCGATTATTTTTCAATCCCTCACCAATCCCCCACCAATACCTGCTCAACCCATCCCCAACCTCGTTCTTTATGAGCGTGGTCAACAAAATAACCCAGGCGAGAGGGAACAGCTCACGGTCCGGGCAGGAAGCCGTCTCAAACGCCGTCGTTGTGAAAGAGAAGAAAGCCAGCAAATAGTTACTAATTCTAATCAGCTGGTGATAGTTAACAGCTAATTATTCATATCTCAATGCAGCAGTCGGCTGGAGCTTGGAAGCCCTTCTTGCAGGCAGCAGACCTGCCACCACTCCTATCGCGACCGAGAATCCCACTGCCAACAGCGCAAGCTCCGGGGTGATTACCGACAGGGACATGTTCCCTCCGCGGCCACCCACTGATATCACGCTGACGCCAAGCTCGCCTATCAGGCCTGACACTATGAAGCCCGCGAACACGCCGAGCAGGCCGCCTATTAACCCCACTATTGCGGCCTCCATCATGAAAAGCTGCATTATCTCGAAGTTCGTGGTTCCGAGGGCCTTGAGTATGCCTATCTGCTTGGTCCTCTCCATAACGGACATGAACATCGTATTGGCTATCCCTATGGCGCCCACAAGCAGGGAAATGGCCGCTATTCCGGCAAGGAAAAGGCTGAGCGTCCCCAGCACGCCTGATATGCTCTGCTGTATGGACTGGGCCGAGCTGACCGTGAAGTCCTTCGTGCTTTCAGTTACATGCCTTATTATCAGGAGCTTGCTCTCTATGGCATTGGTTGTATCATTGAC